>CAXMZV010000055.1:0-12677 GCA_964199985.1 Candidatus Ilumatobacter isfjordensis
GGCGAAGACCGTGATCTGGCCGCCCGTGCGTTGGTACTCGGTTTGAGCGTCAGCCGCGTCAGCGCTGCCGAGGTCGTCCACCATGGATACCGAACATGGGCCGAGGGCAAAGCTCTGGCTCATCGGGACTGGTTCGGTATCGGCGCCACCTATGCGAAGTACCTCAAGCTACGCAATGTCGAGATTGCACCCGTCCTGGCACGCGAGGTATTCCGCGACGGCCTGCTCACTCCGCTGTCGATGCTGTTGCGGTTGCAGCGCCCAACAGGCTTGCGACGTCTCGGCTACTTCACCTCGGGTGCGCGCGCCGGGCTCCGCACCGACATCGACGGCGAGACGCTGAGCTACGGCCCCGACAGCGACGCTTAGCGACTGGCGCTGTCGTCGCCGGGCCGAAACCGGCGACGAACGCTCGCAACGGTGTGGCGACCGCCGTGTGAGAGGTCGGCCAAGAGCAGCCGCGCATCGATTCTCATTCGTCGGATCATCGCCCATTCGAGCCGGAGCCGTTCGCGTGGTGTCATGATCTCGGTCAGTTTGATCGTGCGGTGGTACGCGCCGATGATCGCCCAGTTCGGGAACGTGAGCTTGCCTTTGAGCGACGGGTCGAACCAGACGGCGTATTCACGGTAGTCGTGCCCTGTGCCGCTTCCCTCGGTGTTGAACTGGCGGGCGGACTGCTCGGAATGCTGACGCGAGATGAACACCGCATCGGGGACGCTCGTGAACGGCCCGAGCAGCGCTAGGTGGGCAAGCAACACGCCATCACCATGGCTGAAGTTGCCCATCCCTTCGGTCGCATCGAGCGCCGAACGCCGAATCAGGCCGAAAACCTCGTAGCAGAGATTCCAGGTGAGGGTCTGCTCGCGGAACCGCACGACGGGATCGGCGTTGGCGCTGTCGAGTTCGATTCCATAACGCTCGATCAGTTCTCGTTCCTCGTTCACCATGTCGACAGCGGTGTACGCCAAGACGGCATCGGTGTCGTCGTCGAGCGCATCGACACAGCCGGCAAGGAAGTCGGGACTCAGCAGGTCGTCGTGCGCCTGCCACTTGAAATATTCACCGGAGGAGAGCTCGACGACACGGTTGAAGTTCCACCCCGCACCTTTGTTGACCTCGGCGGTGTACACCTTGATCCGAGCGTCGTTGGTGGCCCATCGTTCGACGATCGCCGCAGTCGAGTCGGTCGATGCGTTATCCGAGACGATCACTTCGTAGTCCGTGAACGTCTGCGCTGCGAGCGACTCGAACATCTCTGCGAGATAGTTCTCACCGTTGTACACCGGCACGCCGATGCTCACTCTGGGGGCCATCGTCGCCGGAGGCGTTTCGGCAGGTGTCACGGTGCTCACTGGTCCTTCCGGTTGGCGGACACCACGTTGACGGTCAACAACTCGTCACGTGTGTCGTCACTCAGTTGTTGAAATCGGCGTCGCTGCGTTGGAATGAAGAGCGTTCTTCCGCAGTTGGGAATCTCTCCGTCACGGACACGACACCGTGCCGGATGGATCTGGCGATTCAGCGGCGTCGAAGAAGTAGTCGATCGTTGCGGTGTGCGCGGGAGCTCCGCCGCCAGCGTTGCCGGCGAAGGGCCCGACCTCTGTGACCGTCATTGCGTGCGTGAACGAGGCGGTCGTGTTCCATGTGGCACCGTCGACGGACCACTGCTGGCTCCATGTGTCTCCGGCGCGCGTGATGCGCATGTGGGTCGACGGACCAGCAGCGATGGCCACGTTGGCAACGACCGTCGGGGAACCGTTCACGAATCGCGCCACGAACGCATACGTGTTGCCATTGTGTCCATAGAAGTCGAACCGTACGAAGTTCGAGTCGTCCTGGCCCACGATCACACCCTGGAGTTGGTACGACATGTTGACGGTCGAATCGAATTTCGCGATGATGTCGAGGTCGTCGTCGGTCGTCGGCTGGACGAGGCGCACCGCGTTGTTGCCGCTGCTCCACACGTCGTGCGCTACGCCACCTGGCACGGACAGCTCGAGCTGAGATCCGTTCACTGTCACCGAGCCGTCGCCGACCGGGTCGACGAAGCTCCACACATTCGTGTCGGGCGCACAGGCGTTGAAGTCGTCCGAGACGAACGTCGGGCCGGTCGAGCCGGCGTCGGTGGTGAAGGTCGCGTCGGCCGACGTCGTCGAGTTGCCCGCGGCGTCAACGGACGTGACGGCGTAGTGGTAGGTGGTGTCGGCCTGGAGGCCGGTGATCGTGACGCCGTGACTCAGTGCCGACGACGCGCCCGTCACGCTCGAGCCATACGATGCCGTCGGGCCGTATGCGACTTCGCCGCTGGCGGTTTCGTCGGTCGTCCAGGTCACCGTTGCGGTCACTGCCGTGGCGTCGACACTCACTGCGGAGATCACGGGAGGCGTGTTGTCGCCGGTGTTTCCACCACAGTTCTGCGTTGTTGCGTCCTCAGGAACGATGGGGCTCGCCGTGTTGAAGACGTAGTCGACCACGGCGGTGTGCGCAGGTGCGTTTCCACCGGCATTTCCGGCGAACACGCCGGCTTCAGAGACGACCATGGCGTGGGTGAACGTGACGTTCGTGGACCAGGTCACGCCGTCGTCGGACCACTGCTGCACCCAGTCGTCACCGGTTCGGCTGACTCGCATGTAGCTGGTCGATCCTGTGAGGGTGACCGGCACGTTGGCAACGATGGTGGGGTTGCCGTTCACGAATTTCGCGGCGAACAGGTAGGTCTGTCCGTTGTTGCCGTAGAAGTCGAGTCGTAGGTAATTCGCCGGATCCTGTCCGATGATCAGGCCCTGCAGCTGATACGACGACGTGACCGGGGACTCGAACTTCAAGTCGAGTTCGAAGTCAGCGTCGTTTGCCCCTTGCATCAGGCGCACCGAGTTGTTGCCACCGGTCCAGACGTCGTGCGCGACGCCGGCGGGCACGGCGAGTTCGAGGCGCGTGCCGTCCACGGACACCGATCCGTCACCGATCGGGTCGATCAGCGTCCAGCGGCCGTTGTCCACCGTGCATTCGTTGAAGTCGTCGGACTGGAGGCCGCTCGGGTTGTTGCCGTCGAGCGTGGTGAAGGTGGCGTCGCCGCTCGTTGCCGGATTGCCGTTGGACCCCGTTGAGGTGACCCGGAAGTGGTGCGTGGTGTTGTCGGCCAAGCCGGCGAGGGTGACGCTGTGCTCCGTAATCTGGGCGGGATCCGATGCCGTCGAGCCGTAGGCCATCGTCTGGCCATAGTCGACCACGCTGTCAGATGCCTTGTCGGTTGTCCAGGTGACGGTCGCAGAGTCGGCAAATGCCGTGACGTTGATGTTGCTGATCACCGGTGGCACCGTGGCATCGGCGAAGCTGGCGGTGACCTGCTTGGCGCCGGTCAGGTTGATCGTCTGCGGGTTCGTCGTTCCGGTCAGGTCTCCCTGCCATCCCGTGAACTCCCAGCCAGGGTCGGGCGCTGCGGTCACCGTGACCTGTTCGCCGAAGGCGTACTCGGCCTTCACCGGGTCGACGACGACCGAACCGTTACCGACTGTGGCAGTCGTGATGGACCCGGTCGTCTGACCGAGCGGAGTGATCTGGACATTGCCGAAGGTCGCATCGATGTGGTGCGCCACCAGCATGATGGAACCGGACTGCGGGTCCGACATCGACTCCTGACCCGTGATCTGCCAGCCTGCTGGCTCGGCTTCGCTCGACGGCCACGACTTCAACTCGTAGAGACCGCCGACGCCAGGCTCGGTCGTGACACGCATCTTGATGATGTACTCGACGCCGATGGTCGGTGTCCTCCTCGTCGCACTCGAGTCGAGCACCACCTGGTTGTTGCCGTCGATGCGGAGCCGCGCCGACCCCGGGCTGGTCCACCAGTACCAGCCGATTCCACCGTAGGGCAGATAACCCGTCTTCGGCTGCGGGAAGGTGACCGGATTGTCGGTGTGTCCATTCCAGCGCATCAGGACACCGAGGCCGGCGCCACGGCCGCTGGTTCCGTTGGTGAATGCGCTGTCGTCGACGGCATTCACCGTCACTGGGAATTCGACCTCGTAGTCGGTCCACGCGACGTCGCCGATGCCCATCAGGCGGTCGTAGGACGGATCGATGCTCCGCACGCCGCCAGACTCCAGGGCCCACGCGCCATCGATCGGTTGCGCGACATCGTGGATGTCGGTTGCCGTACTCCAGTCGGCGATGTAGCTGCTCGGCCACACGTTGCCGGAGGTGTAGTTGACCGTGACGGTCTGAGTCGACTGCTCGTTAGTGCCGTCAACCGCGGTGATCACGACTGTGTTGGCACCGTCGACGAGATCCTGATCGTCGAGGTCGACGTTGAAGTCGCCGAGACGGAACAGGCGACGAGTGTCTGGACCGACCGACAATGTCTTGATGGGGCCGCCGTTGAGGCGGTACGTCAACGAGGTGATCCCGTCGGGATCGCTCACGTTGCCGTGGATGTTCTGCCAGCGTTGCGGACGCCCGATTTGACCAAAGTCCTGCGTGTTGCCGTACCACACATCGATGACCGGAGCGAAGGCGTTGACGAGGTCGAATGTTGCCGAGATCGAGTTGGTGCCGTCGATCGTGATCGTCTGCGGGTTCGTTGTGCTGCTGAGGTCGCCGCCCCAGGACGTGAACACAGACCCGCTCGCCGGCACCGCAGTTGCGGTGACCTGCTGGCCGAAGTTGTACGTGGCCTGGTTCGGCGAGAGTTGAATGGAGCCGTTGCCGGTCGTGCTGGTGTCAACAGTAAGGAAGCCATCCTGGGCAAAGTTGGCGGCGATGTTCGTGTCTGCGGTGAGCGTAATGTCGAGTGGGCTGGTCGTGCCGCCCTGGTCGCCTCCCCAGCCGGAGAAGTACGAGCCACTCGTTGCCGTCGCCGTGATGGTGACGACGTCACCGGGTTGGTACGTGGCCTGGTCCGGTGAAGCGGAGACAGATCCGTTGCCCGTTGTGGTGAGGTTGAGCGTCACTGGCACGATCTCGTCGAACACCGCAGTGACGATCTGATCCGCAGCGATGTCGAAGGTCAACGTGGGCGACGATGCCGCACCGGCTGCGCTCATGGCCGGGCCGACAGTGGTGACGAGGTCACGGAACTCGGATCGCAATTCTGACGACACCACCGGGAACGCGACCCCGTCAGCGAGACCGAGTGTGAACGTCGACGGGATGTTGTCGAGGAAACGGCTGGTACCGCTTCGACCGAATCCGAAGACCGTCATCTCACCGTTCATCGGATAGTACGAGTCGACCGCGGTGTCCTGGTCGTGATTGACGACGTAGAGCGAGCGGCCGGATGCACCGACGTTCGGGTCACCGAAGTAGGTCCATTCCTCGCCGCTCAAGTCGCCGGTCCACGACTGACCGGCCGTGGTCTGGGTACCGTCCGAGCGCACGACGACGTCGCTGGCGAGATCGAGGCTGCCGCCTGGCGTCCCCTCGTACAAGAACCAGTAGTTGTCGGGCCCAGCAAGCACCGTCATCCGTGCCGACTCGGGACCGATTTCCCAGAGAGTGACCCAGGCACCGCCACCCGCCTCGGAACGAAGCGTGGTCTTCAGCGGACCCTGGCTGACGATGGTGGTCGTCGCGCCACCCTCGCCGGGGTGCATGTAGTTCTCGGGATACACGAGGTTGGGTACTCCGCGGTACTCACCCGCGGACCCGGAGGTTGCGTTGTGGCTGATCCAGTCGTTGCCGTCGACATCGACGAGGCTCGAGAACCCACCGCCGTCTTTGTCGTAGTAGTAGGTGCCGACATCGGTCTGCACTCTGACGGTATCGAGGCCCTCGTTGATGATTCCGTCAGTGGCGATGACGAGTGGGGCGACCGTTGCCGGGACGATGCCCTTGGACATTGCGTCGAAGTACACGTGGTACGAGCGTGTCGCACCCGCGGCGGTGGCGCCATCGAGCAGAATGCTGACGGTGCCGATCGCCGAACCTGTCGGGTCGTAGGTGCTGGCTGGATCGAACTGGAAGGGGACTGCGGCGTTGATGGTCTCACCCTGTTGGTCGACTTCGATCACGCGCAGTGAATCCGGATCGAACGTGTCGCTCACACCGAGCGCGGACCATGCCGCGGTGAAGTCGATGCCGACGTCGGCGAGGACGTCGGAGCGATCGGTTCCTGCCGCATCGACAGCGACCGGCAGGCGATACGACCACTGAGTGTCCCACCAACCGACGGCAACCACCGGATCAGTGTTCCAACCAGTGAAGCTCCACCCCGCGTCGGGTGCGGCGGTGACCGTGACCGTGGTGCCGACTTGATAGGTCGGTTGATCGGGTGACGCTGTCGCAGCGCCCTGTCCGACGGTGTTGACCGTGAGAGTCACGTCGCCGGCCTCGACAAAGGTGGCGGTCAGCGTCGTGTCGCTGTTGACAGTGAGCGTGGTGGGATTCGTGGACCCCTGAAGTCCGCCGGACCATCCGTCGAACACCCAACCTGCTGCGGGTGCGGCCGTGACCGTGACCGTGCTGCCGCTCGGGTAGGACGCCTGATCGGGGTCGAGCGTGACCGAGCCGTTGCCGACCGTGTTCGTCCCAACCGTGTAGTTCGGGATCGGGGTGAAGGTCGCGGTGATCGTCTGATCGGCGGTGATCGTGGTGGTGACGGGGTTGGTCGTGCCTCCCACCGATCCGCTCCACGCCGAGAATTCCCAACCGGGGTCGGGCACTGCGGTGAGCGCGACCACGTCGCCTGCGGCGTAGTCGGCAGCGGCGGGGCTTGCCGAAACCAAACCGTTGCCGGACGTGGTGGTCGTCAGTGTGTACCGCTCGCCGGCCTCCGGGGCTACGACCCGTAGGTCGTCCCACGCCTTGCCCCCGCTCCCCCAGGCCCACACACCCACGGTTCCGACGGTGAGTCGATCGGCACTGGCGTCGACCGCATCGATCTGCCAGTTGCCGGGTTCCGACGCTGTCTCGGCCCAAATCCGGGCACGGACCTCGGTCTGCGTGCCGGTGTCGGCGACCTGGACACGGAACGAATACCACGCACCTGCCGCCGGGACGACGCCGCTATTGGTCGTTCCAGCCGTCATCGCTGCGCCGTGTGGGTCGAGGCGGAAGTCGCCGCCGGTGCCGTAACGTCGGATTCGGTAGTAGCTGTCAGACGACGGATAGTCACTGAGGACCGTGATGCCGAGACCAGCCGACGCGTTGTCCATCCGCATCCGTCCGGTGAACTCGTAGTCACCCGCGCTCGACGCTCCGGCGCCGACGAAGTGGGAATGGATGTTGCCTGCGTTGCTCGAGGTGCCCAATGCCTGCGTGCCGCCCACTGCGACAACATCGAACAACCCATCGTTCTCCACCATCGAGTTGTTCGCTGCCGTGTCGAGCCAGTCGGCCGGATCGGCCCCGACCGCACCGGTCTCGAAGTTCTCGTCGAGCAGTGCCGCGGACGGTTCGGCGAAGATCGCAGTGACGGTCGTGTCGCTGTACATGACGACGGAGGCCGGGTTCTGCGAACCGCTCAGATCACCACTCCAGCCGACGAAGTTCCAACCGGGGTCGGGCGTTGCTGCGATCTGGACCGAACTCCCGTGCGGGTGAGTGGCCGTGTCCGGACTGACAGCCGTCGTGCCATTACCGACGGTGGCGACCGAGAGCGTGTGGGGGTCGGGGGTGCTGAGCGCCGACACTGCGAAGTCGTCCCAGTGGCGAGCGCCGCCCAGGTAGCTCCAGACGCCGATGGTTCCGGAGGTCCGACGCGTTGCGCTCGCGTCAACGGCATCGATCTGCCACGCCGACGGAACTGCTGCGCCGTCGGCCCAGATCTTTGCCTTGATGGTCGTCGCCGAGCCTGTGTCGGCGACCTCGATCTCGAATCGATACCACTGTCCTGCGGCGGGAACCACACCCGAGTCGGTGACACCGGAGGTGATTGAGGTTCCGTGTGGGCTGAGCCGGAAGCTGCCGCCATTGTTGAATCGGCGTAGTCGGTAATACGCATCGGTGTTCGGGTAATCACTGAAGAACGTGACACCGACGCCGGACGCCGCCGAGTCGATGCGCATCGCTCCGGTGAACGCGTAGCCGGGTTCAGTCGCGAACGGCTGAGCGTCCGGAGCCACAACGTGGGAGTGAATGTTGCTCGCCGACGACGTGGTGGTCAGTGCCGTGGTCGAGCCGACGGAAGAGACCGCGAACAGTGCGTTGTTCGGCGCCATCGAGTTGTTCGCGGCGGTGTCGGCGAATCCCGTGGGATCGGCGCCAGGGCTGAAGGTCTCGAAGTCCTGCGCGTAGACCGTCGTGCCAGCCGCGTCAACCGGTGTTGTGCCGGTGACCACCTGACTGACTGACGGCACCATGGCGAGCCCCAGCACGACACACAGCGCCCGCCTCAATCTGAATCCGCCCGTCGACATTCGCACTCCTACCATCGCAGCATGCGCCACGCTCCTGCGGCCCGGTTCGCTCTGGGCCACGCCATCCATGGGTTGGAAACTACCACCGAGGTGACCGTTGGATCAGGAAAATACCCAGACTTGACCAGACACCGCAACAGTTCACGTAAAGAGTTCGACCGGTCACAATACGCGTCGGAGCGACCGTCGTTCCACAGTCTGCGCGACCGTCAACGCGACCAGATCACCACCGTGTGCGCGCTCGTCGGCTCACCGCGGCTCATCCGCCGGCGATGTCGGGAACGTTGATGAACAGGACTGCCGGTGGCCCGACCATCTCAAGACCGGTCGGGCCGACGAGCTGCCACTGCGCACCGTAGGCGCCCGGTTCGTCGGGAGCTCTCAACCTGACGTTGAGGTCGAGCTCTTCGCCCGGTTCGGTGATGTCGATCGGTCCCGTGTCGAGAACCGTCATCGGCGTGCCCCCACCGAAGGCGAGGGAGTACTGCTCGGTCCAGACACATGTCCCGGTGTTGCGGTATCGCCACACCTTGACGAAGTCCGCTCCGGGTTCGATCTCGGCACCCTGGGGCACGGTCTCGTCGCTCACGAAGAATGCGTCGTCGATACACGCCGCAACGTTCAACACATCGGCGCCGACGTCGACAAACAGCGAGCGCACCACGTCGTCCAGTACTGCTGCGTCGACGCCTGCCTCGGCATCGAACCCGACGTCGATGAGAAAGCGGCGATCGTCGGTGAGGCCGACGAAGCGATACGCACCATCGTCATCGACCTGCCGAATCCCGGACCCGTTGACAAACGACACGACACCATCGGCATCGGCATCGGCATCGGCATCGGCATCGGCATCGGCATCGGCATCGAGTGTGGACTCGACGTCGAGGGCGGCGGCGAGTCGTTCCGGCGTCACCTCGGCGTAGTCGTCTCCTCGGCGATCGCTGAGCGCAATGATGGTCAACGACGAGGTCTCGACGTCACCCACCCGGAACTCGAAGCGCACATCGGCCGGAACGCTCGCATCGTCCGATGACGCCAGATCGTCATCGCTCGCTCGGGACGGGACGATCCCGTCGATCACCGCAGGGTCATACTCGAAGGTCACGACGTCGAACGTGATCCGCTCTCCCCCGCCGTCATCGCCACCGCGCAATTCATCGCTCTCGACCGAGTCGGTATCGCTCGGCGCGAACACGGGCTCGGAGCCCGGAACCTGTGACGTCGGGTCAGCCATCGAACTGTCCTCAGCGCCGTCGATCGGACTCGTAGTGTCGCCCGCGTCATCGGAGCTTCCGCCGGAGCATCCCGCGACAAGCGCGACCGCAACCATCATCACAAGTCCAGCCCTCATGCCGACGACGTTACTGCGCGTTCTGGCGCTCCCGTGGTCGGGCGATAGCGTCGTGAAGGACCCGTCGTCGACCAGGAGAGAAGTGTTGCAACAGATGAGAATCGGCTTCGGCTGCGTCAACGTCGGAAGCGCAGCATCAGGCTCGTCATGGAACGAACAGGTCGACCTCGTCCACCGGTCGATCGACGGAGGAATCGACCACTTCGATACTGCCGATGCCTACGCGAGCGGAATGAGCGAACGGATCCTCGGACGTGCGCTACGCGGACGGCGCGACCAGGTGACGATCTCGACGAAAGGCGGCTACCTGTTCCGCGAGAGGGCCGTTCGCGAACAACGCGCCCGACAAGTCGCTGCCCGCGTGGTTGCCGCCATGCCTCGAGGCAGTCGACCCGATGAGCCCGCCTCAGCACCGAACACCAGCTATTCCGCACAAGACTTCTCACCGCACCACCTCCGGTCAGCCGTCGACGGGAGCCTCAGGCGCCTCGCCACCGACCACATCGATGTCTTCCTGCTGCACGGTCCACCGACGGTGCTCGGCGAGATATTCGCCGACCTCGACGATCTCCGGACGAGTGGCAAAGTCGGGCGATTCGGAGTCGGCGCCGAATCGATCCCGTCGGCAGCGGCATGGGTACACGTCCCGGCGACCGATGTCGTCCAGCTGCCGTTCGGACTCCTCGACGTCGAGGCACGCACGGAGGTGTTCGACCGTGCCCAATCCAACGAGGTCGACATCTGGGCGCGCGGCGTTCTCGGCGGCGGACTGCTGTCAGCGGCTGCACATGACGTCGAATCCGTCGCAGGACACCCAAAGCAGGAACGGATCGAATCGCTGTTGCGTATCGCAGGCGAATCCGGCCTCGGTGTCGACGAGATGGCCATCCGATGGTTGCGCACGTCGGCCGATGTCGACCTCGTCCTGCTCGGCATGAGTTCCGCAGCGCACCTCGAACGCAATCTCGCGCTCGCCGCACTGCCTCCTCTACCTGACGACGTCCTCGCAATGGTCGAATCGACGATCGGTCAGCCCCTCGCGCAACGAAAGGACGAGCAATGAGCACATCGACAACACCGATCACCCTCGAGCGCGACGACCCGGTCATCGTCATCGGAAGTGGGCCGACCGGCGCTGCGGCCGCAGCAAAGCTGGTTCAACGAGGTCTCGAAGTGCTGATGTTGGACTCGGGAACCCGCGCACCGCGCGGGTTGATCGTGCGCGCCGCAGGTAACACGATGTACCGCAAGATGGGGTACTCCGCGTACTCGACCGACCGACTCTCGGCCGACTCGACCGACGTCGACTGGATGTCGAGCCTCTCCCATGGTGGTCTGTCGAATTTCTGGACGGCGGCCGTGCCGCGATTCGCCCCGGAAGACTTCACGGAAGGCGGCCGTCTCGACCGCCGCTACGTCTGGCCGGTCCAGTACGACGAACTCAGTCGGTACTACGACGAAGCCGAACGCCAACTCACCGTCACCGCCGCCGACCCGATTGCGGGCGTACCGGAGGGGGTCGTGCGCCATCGCTACCGCGTGCCCGGCGACTGGGCCGAGGTCGCCCGACGTGCCGGCGAGCACGGCAACGGCCTGGGTGCGATTCCCATGGCCAAGGGCAACCCGTGGATGATTGCGGCACGCGGCACCGAGTTCGCGAGCTACCACTGCGTCGTCAAGCCGTTGCTCTCGAAGCCCAACTTCACCCTGCGGTCCGGTGCACACGTCAGCCGCATCATCTGGTCAGCGGAGACCGGACGCGCCGAAGCCGTCGAGTACGAGGACCACGCGACCGATCAGCTGGTGCACGTCCGGGCGCGCGCCGTCGTCGTGGCGGCGGGAACCGTCGACACCACAATGATCTTGCTCCGTTCGACGTCGCCCGACTTCCCGACCGGGATCGGCAACTCCCGCAATCTCATCGGGCGCTATCTGCATGACCACCCTCGCGAGTGGTGGTCGGCTCGAACCGAACGCCCGATGCGAGCCTTGTCGCACCCGATGTATCTCGCCCGCCGCAACCACGACGATTCCGAACCACTGCTCGCCACGTCGCACACCATCGGTCTCATTTCGCCGGCCGAGCGACTGAGGACGTTCGTACGTGCGTCGACCAGATCACTCGGGGTCCAGGTCTTCGGGACCATGGTTCCCCAGCCCGAGATCGGGATCTCACTGGGCAGCAATCGCCGCGCTGCTGCGTCCGGTTCGGTGTTGTCGCAGCGACCCCACCTGTCGTTGACGTACGACGATCAGGCCGTCGAGAACATCGAGGCGTCACGCGATCGCCTTCGCGACGTTCTGGGCGAGGCAGGGCTCGGCGTCTCGATCCCGGGGCCGTTTCATCCGCTGATGCCCGGATCGTCGGTTCATCTCGCGGGGACGGTCCGCATGCACGACGATCCCGAGTTCGGAGTACTCGATCGTTGGAATCGGATGCACGATGTCGACAACATCGTCGTCTGCGATCTCAGTTGCTTCACCACCGGGCCCGAGAAGAATCCGACGCCGACGGCGATGGCATTGGCGATCCGTGCTGCAGATCGACTGGCGCTCGACCTCGCAGACCCTGGCGGGTCGCAGCGGGAATGCGACGACGTCGCACCCTGAGCACACCCACCGACGAGATTGGGTGGTCCCCCCGGAGCCAGGTCCAAGAATTCAGGCGCTCGTCACTGCGTGTCGCTCTCTTCGTGTTCGGCGGACATCCGCTCGGCGGTGCGGGAGACGGATGCGGCTGTGACATTTCGGGATCGACCGCCTTCGCGTGGACCACTCTCTGGCAAGGCCGAGACGGCGAATGACCTCGCACCCGCTCCGGCCGGCAAACGGATCCGTCTGCACTTCCTGGACGGAATTCGTGGGCTTGCGGCGCTGTACGTTCTCATCTTTCACTCGCTGACGATTGCTGTGCCGCAAGAGGGCCAGAACCCTGTGCATCGCGATGCGGGTCCTCCGATCCGTGTTCG
>CAXMZV010000056.1:0-12654 GCA_964199985.1 Candidatus Ilumatobacter isfjordensis
TGCATCGTCAGTTCGAATCCGTATTACCCAGTCGGCTTCGCCGACAAGTTCGGCGAAGTCGGCCTCGGCCCCGAACGTGCCGACCTGATGACGCGCAATCGGTCGGTCCTGGATCACGGCGTGCCGCTGTCCTTCCACTCCGATCTGCCGATGGGCCGCAGCGACCCGATCGGGATGATGTCGTGCGCAGTCAACCGCATCACGCAGTCCGGCCGCGTTGCCGCACCCGAGCAACGGCTCACCGTCGAGCAGGCACTTCGCGCGGTCACGATCGACGCGGCGCAGTCATGGCGCAAGGAGGATGACCTGGGCTCGATCGAGGTCGGCAAGATCGCCAACTTCACCATCGTCGACGAGAACCCTCTCGATGCCGCACCGATGCGGCTCGACGACATCGAGGTGATCGGCACCGTGTTTCGCGGCGAGTGGTTCGCCGTGCCTGGCAGCGTGCGCAAGCGAGCTGCAGCGGCATCATCGCGCGGTCCCGGTGCGCTGCCACTCATCGCCGGCTCCGGTCGTCACGACGATGCCGGATGCATCTGTGACGTCGCGCGCGCCGTGATGCGCGCCATCGCCTAACGCTCGGGCTCTGCCCGACTCGCTCCGCTCGGATGGACAGGGCGCTCGGTCGTTACGTTCGGGCGATGGACTTTGACATTCCGGCCTCGACTCAGCAGTTCCTCGGGGAGCTCGATCAGTTCATCGTCGATGTGATCAAGCCGATGGAGGACGAAGACGACAACATCCGGTTCTTCGACCATCGCCGCGAGGACAGCCGTACCGACTGGGAACGCGACGGCCTGCCCAACGCCGAGTGGGAAGGCCTGCTGCGGCGGATGCGAGTCGCGGCCGACGAGGCGGGCTACTACCGCCATCAGTTGCCCGAACGATTCGGTGGCAAGGGCGCCGGCAGCCTCGAGATGGCCATCGTCCGCGAGCACCTCGCGCGCAAGGGCCTCGGACTGCACAACGACCTCCAGAACGAGAGCTCGATCGTCGGCAACCTCGTCACGGTGTTGATGATGGAGAAGTACGGATCACCCGAGCAGCAGGCCGAGTGGATCCCGAAGATGCTCAATGGCACCGCTCGCATCGGGTTTGGACTGACCGAACCTCTCCACGGCTCTGACGCGACGTGGATGGAGACCACCGCGACGCGTGACGGTGACGAGTGGGTGATCACCGGTGAGAAGTATTGGAACACCGGGCTCCACCACGCCACACACGACTACATCTTCGCCCGCACCTCTGGCAATCCCGGCGACGGCCGTGGCATCACCTGCTTCATCGTGCCGACCGATGCACCTGGCTTCAAGATCGAAGAGTTCATGTGGACGTTCAACATGCCGACCGACCACGCCCACGTAAAACTCAACGAAGTGCGGGTCCACAACGACACGATCCTCGGTGATGAGGGCCTCGGTCTGATGACCGCCCAACTCTTCGTGCACGAGAACCGGATTCGTCAGGCGGCCTCGTCGCTCGGTGCAGGTCTGCACTGCATCGACACGGCCGTCGCCTACGCCAACCAGCGCACGGTGTTCGGCAAGACGCTGTCGACCAATCAAGCCATCCAGTTCCCGCTCGCCGAACTTGCGACCGAAGCCGAGATGCTCCGTGCGCTGATCTGGAAGACGGCGTGGCAACTCGACAGCGGCGTCGATCACATGGAGATCACCGACAAGGTCGCGATGTGCAATTACCGCGCCAACCGCTTTGCCTGTAACGCCGCCGACCAGGCAATGCAGACCTGCGGCGGCATGGGTTACAACCGTGCCATGCCGTTCGAGCACATCTACCGGCATCACCGTCGCTACCGGATCACCGAGGGGTCCGACGAGATCCAGATCCGCAAGGTGGCTGGCAAACTCTTTGGTATCACTGGCCGCGCCAAGGGATAGCTCCGACCCTCACCTCGTTCTGGTCAGCCGCGGAGGCGGCGGTTCTCTTCTTCGAGTTCGTTGATGCGGAGCTGCATGCTCTCGACCCCGGTGCGCACGTCGTCAGCGGTCAGTCGGGGCGTGATGTACTTCGGGCAGTTCCAGGCGGTTGCCTCGATCTCGACGGTGATGGCCCCGTCGTTGCGCAGCTCCGTTCCACTGAGCTGGGCGATCAAGTCGTCACTGGGCTTGGTGTGCAGCGTTGCCATTCCGAACACTTTCAACCGCGTGCGTTGTCCGTAGTCGACGAAGATCATGGCGACTCGGCCGTTGGCGCGGAGGTTGCCGGTACCGATGTACTGCGTGTTTCCGGTGCGTTCGACCCAGCCGAGCGTGGTCGGCCCGGTGACCGTGACGAAACCGGCGTCGCCACCGCGGTGCTGCACGTACGGCCAGGCTTCCTCGGTGACCGTCGCCATGTAGAAGCTGTCGCGGGCGGTGATGTGTTCGATCTCCTGGTCTGAGAGCGCGTCCGGACCCGGTGACGATGTGTCGTACACATCGGCCGAGCCGCGCTCGGCTTGCAGCGCTCGGGTGACCGGGGTGTAGGCGAGGTCGAGATAGTTCTTCATGAGCGAGCTCCTGGCGTGGGCATCAGTTGATTCGGGGGAGTGGTGGAAACAACGGCGTGGGCGGCGCGGCGGGCTGCCTCGACCGGTGCGGTCGTGTGGAAGATTGCCGACTGCACGATCGCGCCATCGACGAGCACGGCAATCGCCGCTGCATCGTCGACATGTTCTGCGATGGTCGCGACGAGTTGCTGCTTGTGGTGCTCGATCACGGAACGATGCTCAGCGGTCAGTATCTCGGTCTCGGCGAGCGTGTTGATGAACGCGCAGCCGCGGTGATCGGTAGCGGTCAACCACTCGGCGATCGCGTCGAACATTGCGTCGACGACGGTGATGTTGTCGCCGGTGCGCTCCGCGATGCTGCTGCGGAACCATTCGGACCACGTCTCGTGGCGTCGCGTGAGCCATGCCGTGACCAGGTCAGCCTTTGTCGGGTACAGCGAATAGATCCGCCGCAGCGAGACGCCCGACGCGTCGCGCACCGCGGCCATCGTGACGACACCGACACCGCGTCGGTAGAAGAGATTGTCGGCTGTCGCGAGGAGACGTTCGGTCGCGTCGTCGTGCGTGAGGATGGCGGCAGGACTCATTGGTTCCTCACCGCAGCGGGATGCCGTCGGCGTCGCCATCGGCGCGGGCGCCGAAGATTCGTCGCGCCGATTCGTCGATGGCCAGGTCGTTGATGCTGGCCTCTCGCCGCCGCATGAGTCCCTGCTCGTCGAACTCCCAGTTCTCGTTGCCATACGACCGCCACCACTGGCCGTCGAGATCCCGACTCTCATACTGGAAGCGGACGGCGATGCGATTGCCGGCGAACGTCCACAGGTCCTTGCGCAGCGCATATTCGGTCTCCTGCGACCACTTCTCGGTCAGAAACTCCCGGATCTCGTCGCGGCCACGGAGAAACGTGTCCCGATTGCGCCACTCGGAGTCGACCGAGTACGCCAATGCGACGCGCTCAGGGTCCCGAGTGTTCCAGGCAGCCTCGGCGCCGAGCACCTTGGCGTGGGCGCCCGCTTCGTCGAAGGGTGGCAGCGGTGGGCGTGTTTCGTTCATCAGGTCTCCGGTTACACGGTGAGAATGGATGTTCTCACTGTGTAACCCGAGAGCCCGCTTGTCTGTTCCCGAGCGCCGAACGAATTGGTCTCTCGGCGAGTCAACCGCGTGTGATGGTGAGGCGCGTGGGGCCACGCAGGCTGTGCGATCGCTTCCAGACAGCCGTGTCGAGATCGACGGTGTAGTCGCCGAATGCATCGAGGAAGGCGGGAATCGCGACCTTGGCTTCGAGTCGTGCGAGCGACGCTCCGAGGCAGCGGTGAATGCCGTGTCCGAACGAAATCGACTTCGGATCGGTGCGGTCGAGGCGCAGCTGATCGCCATCGGGCCAGCGGCGGCGATCACGGTTCGCCTGACCGACCATCAACGACACGGTCGAACCGGCCGGAATCAGCGTGTCGCCCGCCTGGATCGGGCCGTTGGTGATGCGCCCGGTGAATTGCGCTGGAGAGTCGTAGCGCAGCAATTCCTCAACGGCGTCGTCGATGATGTCGGGCCGGCCGCGGAGCAGCCGGCGTTGATCGGGGTGCTTCGCCAGAGCGCCGATGGCATTGCCCAACAGGCCCGTCGTTGTCTCGTGGCCCGCGAACATCAGCATCCCGATCATTGCGACGGCTTCGTCGTTCGTCAGCACTGGTTCGTCAGCGTCGTCCGTTGCCACGAGGGTCGAGATGAGGTCGTCTTGAGGAGCGATTCGACGCTGGTCGGCGAGCTCGGAGAAGAAGTCGTCGAGTGCGGCGAACGTGTCGTTCATCTCTTCCGGATCGAACCCGTTGAAGGGCTCGAGCAGGCCCCCGATCTGCGCGGATGCTTCGCGCAGCCACCGACGTCGATCGACGGGAAGGCCGAGCAGTTCTGCAATCGCATCGATCGGAAGGCGGGACGTGAACGCCTCGACGATGTCGACCGTTGACTCATCGGCGATGTCACGGAGGAGCTCGTCTGTGATGATCCTGATCCGGGGCGCCATTGCCGCGATGTGTTTCGGCGTGAACGCCCGATTCACGACCATCCGCAGTCGCGTGTGGTCAGGCGGATCGTTGACCAGCAACCAGTTCGTGAAGCTCCTCACGGCGACGTCGGAGAGCCGTGAATACGGGCGGGCGCTCAGCATCCGTTCGACGATGCTTCCGGTGGTGGTATGCGGCGAGCGGAGCACGTCGAGGATCTCGTCATGGCCCGAGACGAACCATTGCTGATACGCCGTGCTGTGGACGACCGGGCCCTTTGCCGTCATCGTGTCGTAGATCTCGTAGGGATCGCTGAACCGCTCAGGCGCGAACGGGTCGCCCCACTTGGCGAATCGGAACAGCTGCTTGGACAACCGCGGCCGGTTGCCGATCGATCGCATGATCGGCAATGCAATCTGTTCCGGGGTCATGGTCGAGTCTCGCGCGGCCCGCGTTGCCGAGCCGCGGTCAGGGCAGCGCGAGAATGGTGACGGCGCCAGTGTCGCCGTCGACCTGGATGGTGGCGCCATCGGGGATGCGCTTGGTGGCGTCGGTCGCCGACACCACGCACGGAATGCCGAGTTCGCGGCTCACGATGATGGCGTGGCTCAACGGAGCGCCGACGTCGACGACAACTCCGCCCGCCGGTACGAACAGCGGGGTCCACGACGGATCGGTGATCGGGGCGACGAGGATGTCGCCAGGATCAAGTGCGGTTGGATTGTGCGAGTCGGTGACGATGCGGGCGATGCCCTCGTACTGACCTGGACAGCCGGGGACGCCCCGGATGACTTCACCCGCTGCGACCGGAACGATCTCAACAGCGTCGCGGCGCGGGTACGTGGTCATGTCGGGACGGCCACCGTGGAACAGGGAAGGTTCCTGGAGCGCTGCCACCTCGTCCATCAACGCCTCACGATCGGCGAGCTGGTCGGTGTAGGTGCCGGGGTTCGCGACCTCGTCCTTGAGTTCGGGTCGCGTCAACAAGCCGAAGTCGTTGTGCTTGTGGAATGTGCCAGCCCGCACACGGCGATGGCCGATCTCGTCGAAGGCAACACGTGTTTCATGAACGAGCTTGATGCTGTTCGTCTTGGTCCGCTCCCGGCCGGGCATGAACACGGTTGCCGAGTTGAGCGCTGCAAGGAACTGTCCGTGTGTTTCCGGGTCGCCCTCGACCATTGCGGCGATCTCGGCGCCGAGCGATTCGCGTTCGGCGCGCCGGTCGTCGTTGTGGAGTTGTGGCGCAGCTGATGCCTCGGACAGGCGCATCCGATCGATGGCCGCGAGTGCGAGATCCGGCTCGGTCTCCCAGGTGGGGGAACGCACTTCCCATTCGTTCGGACCGCGGCAGCCGTACGAGAACAAGAAGGAATCGAACGCGTCGACGAACCCCCGCGCAGCCTCGCTGTCGGTCGCCCGCAGACGGGCGTCGAGGCCGGCGTAGCCAGCGTCGAACATCGCCATCAGTTCGTCGGACTCCACGACGAGACGGCCGAGACCCCACATCTGCATCGACGGTGCGGCAGATTCGACGTCGCCCAACCCAGCGAGCAGCTTCAACGTGGCCTCGGGCTTGCCGACTGCACCGCAGACGGCGGTGATGATGCCAATCGGCAGCGTTGCAAGGAATGAGATGAAGATGTGTTCGGTGAAGAGCTTCTCGAAGTGCTCGTCGGCGATCGTGAGTGCGTAGTCGAGCAACTCCTGATCGCTCATCGACGTGAGGTCAGGTCGGTTCGTCCGCAGCTCGTTCATCTCGCGTTCGTGGCCGAGTACGTCCGGCAGGTTCGGAGTGGTCAGGACCCAGCCGAATGTCTCACCGATCTTCTCGGTGAGATCGGGGCGGTCGAAGCCATCCTTGATGACGAACTCTGGAACGCCCGGGGCATCGCCGAAGAAGGAAGCGTCGATGTCCTCTGCAGTCATCCCTGGGGCGCGATGCCCGAGCATCCGTAGCGCCGTCGCGTTGAGGTAGCCGTACCCGCCGGTGACGCCGAGGAACACGCATTCGTCGATAGGCAGTTCGTCGGGGGTCATCACCCCGATGCGGTAGTAGGCGTTTCGCAAGCCCATCTCGGAACCTCCGAGACCGTTCTCGTTCTGGAAGTACGAGAACGAGAAGGGCGCAACCGGGTCAGGAAAGACCTCGCCGATGTTCGCTCGCGTGTAGAAATCGAATGCTTCGCTGAGATCTGTCTCGACCAGCCACTTGTCGACCATGTTCGCCCCTTGTCTGTTGCGTGCGCAGTCCGCACTGCGCGTGCCGTGCTGGAGAACGTAGTCGAACCGCGTACGTCGACGGCTCTGCGGAGCAACTCGTTCGTGTCGCCGTCACAAGAGCAGCAATGTGAGTGCCGGTCAGCCGACCGTCACCGAGAGCACTTGGCCTTGGGCGGCGTGGCTGACGGCGCTGGCGATGTTGCAGAAGAAGACGTAGTTGCCGGGATCGAGGTCGAACTCGATCGTCGTGGCCTCTCCGCTTTGCAGGTTCGCAGTTCGGCCGATGAAGTCGTCACCGAGTGCGTCTTCGTCGACGGCGCCGCCACCGATCTGCGGGAGCTCGTCGTAGCTGTTGCCACGTGCGATGGCGAATTGGTGCGGGAAGTCGCCACCGTTGGACACGTCAAAGGCGACGGTGCCGGCGTCGATCTCGACATCGGTCTCGATGGCCCACTCGAAAAGGCCGACGGAGACTCCACCAGACGGGGCGGCCGGATTGACCACCGTCGTGTCAGCTGGGGGTTCGGTGTCGGCGGGGGCCTCGGTGTCCACGGGTGTTTCGGTCTCGGGCGGGGTCGTGTCGTCGTCGCTGCCGCCCCCGCATGCGGTCAGAGCAAGAAGGGAAACTGCAAGCAGTGTCGAAATTCGGCGCATCGCGTCACTGTGGCACGGCCGACTCGAAGAGCCACAACAGTGCTGTCGGATTCACCAACTTCTCACCTGGGCAGCCCGCACAGGCCGTCCATGCAGCGGGTGTCGCGGTCAGCGAGCGTTCAGGAGTTCCCGAGGCTGCGGCTCCGGCACCTGCCAATCGCCCGGCATCCGGTTGAAGTCGAAGAATGGTGCGTCGTCGCCGGCAGCGACAGCATCCTCAATCTGGTCGTAGAACCCCTTGCCGGTCTCCTCGGCGAACGTGATCGCGACGTCGGACTCGCCGGAGTCGAGGAGCGGCCGCTGCACGTATTCCGGGAAGCAAGCCTCGGCCGCATCACCCTCTGCATACCCGCGGGCGAACATCTGCTTCAACACGCCGAAACCGTCGTGGCGGACGAGCGTCTCGCCACGGGGCGTGCCGCCCATCGCCTTGAGGTGGGCCTGGAACGACTCGAGGTCGTCAGTGTCGAACGCGACGTGTTGTACCGAATGGTCACCGTGCCGGTCAACGAACGTCGTCACCTGTGACGGCTTGGAGCGATCGATCCCCTCGATCAAGGCGACACCGAACCCGCCAAAGTCGATGCACCAGATCTTCATGCTCGAGTCGGTGTCGTCGGGCCGAACGTCATCGATCCGATTGATGAGCGTGCCGCCCTCGACTTCGATATGGAACCACGCCCAGCGCTCGATCGAGCCAGCCGTGCATGCGTAGGTGATGTGATCGACGTTCTTCAGCATGATGCTCATTGAGGCGAAATGCTCAGAGATCGTCAAGTCAACTGAACAAACGTAGATCGGATAGTCGCTCGGCTGCACGAACCGTTCACTCTCGGCAGCTCGAAGCACGCTACGGTTGAACACATGTCTCAGCCTCTGGATCAGCTCGATGTGCAGATCATCGCCGAGCTCCGGCGGCATCCCCGGACCTCGATGGCTGATCTCGCTCGCTCGCTCGGCGTCGCTCGGGGCACGATCTACGCCCGACTCGACCGGCTCGAGAACACGGGCACGATCTCCGGCTACGGCCCCGATGTTGCCCCGGCAGGCGTTGGTCTCGACGTCTTGGCCTTCTGCACGCTCGAAATCGCCCAGGGGTCCCACGACGACACCGTCACCGCCTTGGCCGCCATCGCGCAGATCTTGGCGATTCACACGGTGACCGGAACCGGGGACCTGCACTGTCGTGTCGTCGCTCGATCGAACGATCACCTTCACGAGGTTCTGCAACACATCGCCGCGATCCCGACGGTGTTGCGCAGCCAAACACAGCTGGCATTGTCGACGGTGCTCGACCGGTCGATCGCGGACGTGCTGATCGGAGCGTAAGAGTGCTGCGCGGACCAGGTCACCCCCCGGAGACCTGATCCGCTGCGAGCGGGTCGACCGACAAGTTCTAGCCGACCTCGAAACGTTACCGGCAGTGTGCCGAAAGTCGCACCTTTTCGAACATCCGGGCGCACTGGCGTCCGGGAGCGGGGTCTGGCGCATGTCTTGGTCGTCGATGACGACGCAGCCATCCGGCGACCCTTCGCTCGAAACCATGCCAATGGTGTGACCGTTGCGTTCGCCCTGCAGCCCTCGGCTTGTTCGCCACGCCGAATCGGCACACTCGCCGGTCAGCTGACGCGTCCCCCGCCTTCGTTCGGCCCGCCGGTGACCGATACGGTGCGTCTGGGGAGCCAACAACGATCGGGGGATCACGATGGCATACGAGAACGACCGTGCGAGTGCGGATCAAGGTGGCAGCGTCAACGCTGCTCACACAGTGCAGGCCGAGCCGGTCACCGACTGGGTGAACGACTGGGACTGGCTCGACGACGCGTGGGGCGCCAACGCCATCGACATCTGGAACGGTGTGCGTGAGCAGTGCCCTGTGGCGATGACTGAGCGCTACGGCCGTGCGTTCATGCCCGTCACGATGGAGGCGGTGTCGGCGATCGCCAACGACACGGTCAACTTCTCGTCGGAGTTCGTGTCCGTGGCGCAGCCGGACGCCATTCGGCGCCCGGCACCACCGATCACATCGGATCCGCCAGACCATCACGGTCACCGCAGGCTCCTCCTGCCCTCGTTCAGTCCGAAGCGCATTCAGCAGATGGAGGACGAACTGCGCGAGTACACACGCAGCCTCATCGAGACAATTCGCTCGTCGGGGTCTGCGACCGCGGACGCGGCCGCGCAGTACTCCCAGCACATCCCCGTGCACGGCATCGCGCAGATGATCGGTGTGCCCGACAGCGACGCTGATCTCTTCCGCGACTGGATCTATCGCAACTTCCAGATCGCACCGCGAGACAACCGCGTTCGCGAGCAGGTCACGGCCGAGATGCGCGCCTATTTCTTCGAACTCCTCGACCGACGCGCAGCGGAGCCGGAGGACGACCTCGCCACGCTCGTGACCAACGCCGAGATCGACGGTGTGCCCGTCGACGACGAACTCAAGGTCGGCTACCTGCTGTTGTTGCTGCTCGCTGGGATCGACACCACCTGGAGTGCCATCGGCTCGGGCCTGTGGCACCTCGCGACTCACCCCGAGGATCTCGCCCGTCTTGCAGCTGTCGTCGATGACCCCGACGACATGCTGTGGCTCACGTTCTCCGAAGAAGTGCTGCGCTACTACGCGCCGGTCACGATGGGTCGCAAGGTCATCGGTGACACCGAAGTGGCGGGTTGCCCGATTCGCAAGGGGGAGCAGGTCCTGGTCACGTTCCCGGCTGCCAACCACGATCCCGCTGCATTCGATCAGCCCGAAGAATTCCAGATCGATCGAGCACAAAATCGTCACGTCGCGTTCGGCCTCGGCATCCACCGTTGTCTTGGCTCGAACCTGGCCCGCCTCGAGATGCACATTGCGTTCCACGAGTGGGTCAGCGCCTTTCCGAACTACGCGATTGACGAGTCCAGTGAGACGACGTGGACCAACGGCCAAATTCGCGGGCCGCGAAACATCCCGGTGATCCTCGCCGACGGTCGCTGAGCCGTCCTGTCTACCCGTCACATCGTTGTCACCGCGTCCGCCGAGACACCATGACGTGACAGTTGCTGTCATGATGCAGGCGTCAGGCTTCGCCAATGTCACGGTCGAAGAGATCGCCGCAGCATCAGGGGTATCGCCGTCGACGGTGTACCGGTACTTCGGGACCAAGGAAGCATTGGTGCTGTGGGGCGATCGAGCCGGACAGATGGTCGCCGCGTTCACGGCAGCGAAGATCGGCAAGAAGCTGTCGGTCGAGCAGGCCTTCATCGAGGCGGCGACCACCGCCTATGACGATGCCGATCCCGTCGCCCAACTCGAGTTGATCTTTGCCAATGGGGACCTCACCATTGCGTTCGAGCACGAACTGATCGGTCGACGAGACGAGGTGGCGGCAGCGCTTGCGGCGCACCGCTCCGCCAAATCCGTTGGTGGCCGCGACGCAGCCCAGGCCGAAGCACTGCTCGGCGCATTGATCGCCGTACTCGAACGATGGCAGGCATCGGGCGGAGAGAAGTCGCTGGCGAAGCAACTGTCGAAGTCGTTCGCCATCGCAGGCTGAGCGCACTTCACCTGACCCGCCCACTTCACCTCACCCCACCCAGCCCGAAATTTGTTGGATCAACGTCGCCAGGCGACGCTCTTCCCACACATTTCGGTGGACAGGAAGCGCGCGCTCGAAATTTGTTGGATCAACGTCGGCAGGCGACGCTTTTCCCACATGTTTCGATGGAGGCCTTCTGCCGGCCGGATGGCGGAGCGTCAGAGGTGGAGATCGCCGTTGGTGCCGGTGATGGTGGCGCGGAGGCCTGCTCGTTCGTCGTTGGACTCGGTCGCGGTGACGGTGATGTCGAGCCCGAGTGCTGCGACAACCCCGAGGATGTCGAACGGGCGCGGATGGACGATCGCGAACGACGCGAGTTCGACGCCACCGGGCTGCGTGGTGTGCGGCTTGGGCGTGTCACCCCAGTCGATGATGAACGGAAGCGTGCGCTCTGTTGGGAACGTCAGGCGCCACGCCAGTCGATCACCGGCGGGCGTCAACCGACTCATGTCGGCGACTGGGCCGGGGTCGTAGCCGGCGTCGGCCGCGCGATCGGCGAGGTCGTCGATTGTTTCCCCGTCGGTCGGCCGCACCGCGAAGCCGACCAGCGTGGGGCCTTCACCGCCTGGGGCGAGGACGTCGTCGAGTCCGAATGGGCGGGGGAGTCCTGACTCGGGTGGATCGGGTTGGCCGGGGTCGGGTGCAATCAATTCGAGGTAGCACTCGCCGAACGACACGAGTGCGTTGCGCGTGCCCATGCCGTCGTGCGATCCGCCGATTGCCGGCCGGACGCCCGTCGCCTCTTCGAACCAGTCGATGCCGGAGGCGAGGTCGGGAACGGCGTAGACAAGGTGATCGATGACGGCCATACGCGATGATCGCATCGTCGGAGCACTCTCGTAGTGTCAGCGCGCATGAGCGAAGAGTTTTCAGGCAGGGTTGCCATCGTCACGGGGTCGTCGAGCGGGATCGGTGAGCAAACCGCTCGACGGCTCTCTGCACTCGGTGCGACAGTGGTCGTCAACTCGTCCTCGTCGGTCGAGGCGGGCGAAGCCGTTGCCGCGTCGTTGCCCGGCACCGCCGCGTACATCCGCGCGGACATCAGCAACCAGGACGAGGCGCACGGGCTCATCGATTCGACTGTCGAGCAGTTCGGTCAGCTCGATTACCTGATCAACAACGCCGGTTGGACCACCGAGGTGCCGCATCATGAGCTCGACGACCTCACCGACGAGATCTTCCGGAAGACGTTCGACGTCAACGTGTTCGGTACGTGGTGGCTCACCAAGCGAGCGATCCCGCATCTGCGCAACAGCGACGACCCCAGCATCGTCAACATCACCTCGATCGCAGGTGTCCGTCCGATGGGCTCGTCGATGGCGTACTCGATGACGAAGGCTGCGCTGAACCAGATGACGTTGCTGCTGGCGAAGTCATACGGGCCCATTCGCGTGAACGCCGTTGCGCCCGGGCTGGTTGCCACGCCGTGGACGAAGGACTGGGATGCGATGCACGCCGCTGTCGCCGCCACGGCACCGATCCCGCGATCTGCCACGCCGGATGACTGCGCCGAAGCCGTGCTCGCTCTGCTGCGTAACAAGTACACGTCGGGTGAGATCTTCGTCGTCGACGGTGGCCTGACTCAGCGCATGTGATGGCGGCTGATCGTCAGGACGGAGTGAGCGTTCGGTCGGTTGCCCGGACTAGCAGGAACCAGGGTCGGTGAAGGTCGTCGATCCGCTCT
>CAXMZV010000057.1:0-12459 GCA_964199985.1 Candidatus Ilumatobacter isfjordensis
GAGCCCATTCGGCAGGGTCGAGGCCGATGTTGAGGTCGCCCTTCGACGGCGATCGGCGCTTGATCTCGGCGATGACGCCCAGCTTGGTGTTGTCAGCCAGCGCTGCCCGATGCCCACGAGTCGGCGGCATCGCTTGGGCCTGGTCGATCAGCTTGTCGATCGAACGCGTGTCAGCCGCGGCCATCTCGCGATGGCGATCGAGGATCTTGTCGAGGTAGGTGGCCGTCACCGGAGACCAGATCCTAGAAACCGAGCTTGCCCGACACGGTTGCGAGGAGTTCGCCGATCGGCACGCGGACTTGCTCCATCGTGTCGCGGTCGCGAATGGTGACCGCGTTGTCATCGAGTGACTCGAAGTCGACCGTGACCGCGAGCGGCGTACCGATCTCATCCTGGCGGCGATACCGCTTGCCAATGTTCTGAGTCTCGTCGTAGTCGACCATGTAGCGATCAGCGAGCAGTTTGCGCACCTCGTGCGCCAGCGGCGTGAGTGTGTCCTTCTTGCTCAACGGGAGCACGGCGACCTTGTACGGGGCCAGACGCGGGTGCAGCCGCAGCACGGTTCGGCTCTCGCCATTGACCTCGTCCTCGTCGTACGCAGCAAGCAGGAATGCAGCCATCGCGCGCGTGGCACCTGCAGCTGGTTCGATCACGTAGGGCACGTAGCGCTCGTTGGTCTGCGGGTCGAAGTAGTCGAGCTTCTCCCCCGACGCAGCGGTGTGCGCTTTCAGGTCGAAGTCGGTCCGCTTGGCGATGCCTTCGAGTTCGTCGAAGCCCCACGGGAACTTGAACTCGACGTCGGAGGTGCCGGTCGAATAGTGCGAGAGCTCGTCGGCGTCGTGCGGGCGGAGCATCACCATGTCGGCGGGGATGCCGTGTTCGATGTACCAGTTGAGGCGCTCGTTGCACCAGTACTCGTACCACTGCTCGCTCTCGTCAGGCGGCACGAAGAATTCCATCTCCATCTGTTCGAACTCGCGGGTGCGGAAGATCCAGTTCTGGGGTGTGATTTCGTTGCGGAAGCTCTTCCCGACCTGGGCGATGCCGAACGGCGGCTTTTTGCGGCTGGTCTGGAGGACGTGACCGAAGTTGGTGAACATGCCCTGCGCCGTCTCAGGACGGAGATAGGCATCGGCACCGGCACCCTCGACGGGGCCCGCCTGGGTCTTGAACATCAGGTTGAACTCACGTGCCTCTGTGAAGCTGTTCTTCTCACCACACTCAGGACAGGTGTCCGGATCGTCGAGCTTGTCGAGCCTGAATCGGTTCTTGCAGTTTGTGCAATCGACCAGCGGGTCCGAGAAGTTGCCGAGGTGGCCGGAGACCTCCCAGACCTGAGGCGGACCGAGGATCGCGGCGTCGATCAGCACGACATCGTCGCGCTGCTGGACCATCGAGCGAACCCAGGCCTCCTTGACGTTACGCAAGAGCAATGAGCCAAGCGGGCCGTAGTCGTACGTAGACCGGAAGCCGCCGTAGATCTCCGCGGACTGGTAGACGAAGCCGCGTCGTTTGCAGAGGGAGACGATCTGGTCCAGGTCGGTAGCCGGCATAGGCGGGCGAGTCTACGAGCGCCATGGTCACCCCACCCAGGCTGTTTCGACGCCGCCCGTGGCCGTTTGCGCACCCACGGAGCGTCGTCGGCGACGTGTGGTGGGTACACAAACGGGTTGGTGGGAGCGCTGAGAAATCTCCGACTTCGACACGAAACTGCAAGATCGCGCTGGTCGCGCCATCTGGACTGACATGACGAACCACTCAAGCCGCACCCTCGCCCGCCTCGCTCCGCTCGCCGCCGCTGCAGCACTGCTTGCCACCGCATGTGGGTCGAGCACGACCACATCGCAGGCCGATACGCAGCTGCCTGAAGCCGCCAGCGCTGCCGACGAAGTGGCACTTGACGTCGAAGCGCCAATCGCGACGACCCCGGCCGAGACCGCCCCGCCCGTGACCGAGCCGGTAACAACGGAACCGACATCGGATGAACCCCCGGCGGAGCCCGTCGAGACCGCCGACACCACACCGACCACACCCTTGCCATGCGGCGATTTCGGGCCCATTCCCCCCACGCCCGACTCGATGCCGACGATCATGTACGACACCGATGGCGACGGAAACGATGACGACGAAGTCACCGCCTACGCCGGCGGCGGCGAGGGGTGGGTGCTCCGTGTCGTCGAGAACGGCGTCACCTCCGAAGCACACATGCCCGGCATAGACGGCTGGGCCTACATCTCCAACGACTACCAAGTCGACGGTCGGGACTACATCGAGGTGACCGACAACGATGTCGGCACGATCTTCACGCACGCCACGGTCAACGGATGCGTCAAGCTGCTGCACACTGGACCGGGCGACGAAGAGATCGACGATCTTGCACAGCCCTCCCCGGACGAGGATCCGACACGGCCTGTCGGTCCGTCGGACCTCGCCGTGGCAGTACCACCGTGCGGCCTGTTCGCTCCGATCGCTGGGAGCGCCACGATCGCCTCCGACATCACGGTCGACGTCGCTGACGACGGCACCGCCGATGACCAGATCGTGACGTACCTGGACGGGGGCTGGACCATGCGGGCAACCGTCGATGGCATCACCTCCGAGGCGACCATCAGCGGTGTCGGCCCGGGCGCGGTTCGTGCACTCGGTGTGGCTGACGTCGGCGAACTCACGACCGGCAACGAGATCATCGCCACGGTCGGCGCAGGGGCGTACACCACGCAGATCGGCGCCTTCGGCATCGACAACAATGGCTGCCTCTTCCACTTCCTCGATGCGTCCGGGACCGAGCTGGCCATGTCGTCAGGGGCCTCGATCGCCTTCGGCGAACGCTTCTCCTGCGGGCCCGGCTATATCGTCCGCAATTCCTGGAACAACCAGTTCGACGGCACATACTTCATGGACAGCGCCGCTTACATCGAGTCCACACCCGGCCAGTTCACTTACATGCCGGCCTCGGACGACTTCAGCGAAGGCCTGACCTTTGACCAACTCCCGACGGATCTGTTCGACTGCAACGGACTGGCACTCTGATCAGACGCTGACCAGTCAGTGCGCTTCGAACATCGCAACAGCCTTCAGCCGCCGCTCGATGTGAAACTCCAAGGCCCGAGTCGCCAATGCCGAGACCTCGTGCGTGATCGGCGACTCGGGCTGTGCGAGTGCATGAGCAAGGCGACCACCAAGGATGTCGCGCAGTAGCCCGAGCGCTCCGGGACTGATCGACTGGCCCGATCGACACGATCGACACAGCACTCCGCCTTCGTTCAAATCGAATGCGACGAGCTGCGTTCCTGGCCCGGACTCACCGCACCGAACACACACGTCGAGTTGCGGGCGCACGCCTTCATTCGCCAGCAGCTTCCAATAGAACGCTGGAACGTTGATCGGCGACGGCTTGGACGCAATCGTGCGCAGCACCCCGACCACCATTCGGTACAGCTGCGGGTTCGGCTCTCGTTCGAGGGACAACTGATCGACGGCTTCGAGCACGGCCAGGCCCTGCGAGGCCCGGTCCAATGACGACAACATCGGCGCAAGTGGTTCGACCGACTCGGCCTGGGTAACGATGTCCAGCTCGCGTCCACGGTAGAGCTGCAGGTTGACGTGACTCATCGGCTCGAGCCGAGCACCGAACTTCGACTTGGTCTTGCGCACACCTTTGGCGACCGCCCGGACCTTGCCGTTGTCACGGGTGTGCATCACGATGATGCGGTCGGCCTCACGAAGTTTGTATGTCCGCAGCACCACACCGGTATCGCGATAGATCTCGCTCATCCGATGGATTCGTCGGTCTCATCAAGACCCCCGAATCTGCGCTCGCGCTGCGCAAAGTCGGCAATGGCGTCGACCACGTGGTCTGCAGCGAGTTCGTCCCAGCTCAGCGGCACGAAGACCAGTTCGCCATATGCCAACTCCCAGACCAGCGACGGCGGGAGGCGATCGGGCTCGCCGAGCACGAGGATCAGATCGGGCTCGCAATCGGCAGGGGCGTACAGCGCCTCGGCAACCGTCGCTTCGTTCACCGGATCTGCCGGATCAAGCCGACGCATCGCCGCTGCAAACCGATCACGCCCATCGCCGCACGGGTCGATCATCACGTGGCAGTTGCCGATCCGGCGCTCCCACCAGTCTTGCTCGACAGCGTCGTCGCCCGGCTCGAACGCTCGCAGAGTGAGGTACGACGCACCGGCCTGGTCAACGATGGCCCCGAGTGTCTCGACACGGTGCGTCCACCGCTGCTCGCCGAGATCGTTCCACTCGCGCAGCGTGCCGCCCACCACCATCACGTGGCGCAGGAACTGGCGCGTCGAGTCAGCAGTGTCAACCGACCCCGACTCGGACTCGGGCACGGGCGTGGAGGCAACATCAACGGCCACGTCCCCATTCTTCCACGTCCGTTGCCGTCTGTGGCGGCTTCCAGACCATCGGGCCAAGTACGGTGCTCGGCGTGCCGCCCGACGTTCACCATCCGCTCCACGTCGCGTGCATCATGGACGGTAACGGTCGCTGGGCGGGCCGTCGAGGTTTGCCTCGCACCGACGGCCACACCGAAGGCGAGGAGAACCTCGCCCGTCTGATTCGGGTCGCAGTGGAACGCAACATCGGCTGGTTGACGGTGTTCGGATTCTCGACGGAGAATTGGCGGCGACCTCGACCCGAGGTGCGCCACATTCTGGGCCTCCACGAGAAGCTGTTCGGCCGCGTTGCGGAACTGAACGAACTCAACGTCCGAATTCAGTGGATCGGTCGGCCGTTCGACTCGCGCGAAGCGAGAACCCCGAAGTACGTCCAGCGAGCGATTCGCAAGGCGATTGCGGACACCGCCGACAACACCGGCATGACACTCACCGTCGCCTTCGACTACGGCGGCCGCGCCGAACTGGTCAAGGCCGTCGAAGGCGCTCGTTCAACCGATGCGGGCGTGACGCCTGAGACGATCAGCCAGCACATGTATTTGCCCGATCTCCCGCCGGTCGACGTCGTCATCCGAACCAGCGGCGAACGCCGGGTGTCAAACTTTCTACTCTGGCAGGCAGCGGGCGCGGCGATCCACTTCACCGACACCGCCTGGCCAGACTTCGGCGAAACCGAACTCGATGAAGCCCTCGCACTGCTCGACGCATGACCGACGAACCCACCGCTGACACCGCCCGGTCCGAGCCTGGCGAGGCTCTCGTTGCCCTTGCCCAGGCAACTGCTGCACTCGAGAACGCCGAAGAGCGCCCCGGCCAGTTCGAGATGGCTCGCCTTGTCGAGGAATCGATTGCCACCGGTAAGCACCTCGTCGTCCAGGCTGGCACCGGCACCGGCAAGACCCTCGCCTACCTCGTCCCCGCGATCACCGGCAAAAAGCGCGTCGTCGTCGCCACGGCGACGAAGGCCCTGCAGGATCAGTTGGCGAACAAGGACCTGCCGTTCCTCGCCCATCATCTGGACGTCGACTTCGATTTCGCTGTCCTGAAGGGGCGGAGCAACTACGTCTGCTTGCAGCGGCTGAAAGAAATGAGCGGCGGCGAACAGGGCCAGCTCGAACTCGACACGTTGGCCGTCGTCACCCAGGCCGAGATCAAGAAGATCGCGGAGTGGGCGGGCACATCGGCGACCGGAGATCAGGCGGAACTCGACTGGTCGCCGTCCGACAATGCGTGGCGCTCGGTCAGCGTGGGCAGCGATGAATGCCCGGGCGCGGACAAATGCCCCCTGGGAGATCCGTGCTTCGCCGAGCAGGCGCGACGCCGGGCGGCCGCAGCGGACGTGATCGTGGTCAACACGTATCTGTACGGCCTCAATGTGGCGAGTGACGGTGCCATCCTTCCCGATCACGACGTCGTCGTGTTCGATGAGGCTCACGTGCTCGAGGACACGATGAGCGACACGGTCGGTGTCGAGGTCTCGCCCGGACGATTCACGGCACTGTCAGGCGTCGTCGGCAAGATCATCACCGACCCCAGCCTCACCGGCGGCATCGCCGAGATCGGCGCAGGCCTGCGTGACGTTCTCGGCGGCGAGGTCGGGAAACGGTTGACCGCCCCACTCCCCGATGAGATCCAAGAAGTGTTGACCGACGCTCGGCTCCGGCTCGGTGACGTCAACGACACGCTCATGGCCATCGACACCAAGAACGAGGACGCCAAGCAACGCAAGCTTCGGGCGCAGACGATGACCGGTCGATCAATCAGCCAACTCGACATCGCCATCGAAGGCCGGGAAGGTCACGTCGCATTCGTCTCCGGATCACGCGAATCGCCGCGGCTTGAGATTGCACCGCTTGACGTCGGGCCCACGATGACCGAAGGGGTCTGGTCGAAGCGAACGGCAATTCTCACGAGCGCAACGATCCCGTCGTCGCTCGCCGAACGAGTCGGCATGGAGACCAGCAAGGTGGAGGTCGCTGACGTCGGCAGCCCGTTCGACTACCAGGCGAACTCAATCCTCTACAACGCGATCCATCTGCCCAACCCGAACGATGCCGGATTCCGGGCGAAGGCTAACGATGAGCTCGAAGCGTTGATCAATGCTGCCGGTGGCCGGACCTTGGCGTTGTTCACGAGCTATCGCGCCATGGACGAAGCCGCCGAGGAGATGAAGAGCCGGCTCGACGTGCCGATCCTGACGCAACGCGACCTGCCCAAGCCCGCGCTTGTGCAGGCATTCACGGATTCCGAGGAGACGTGCCTGTTCGCCACGGCTGGGCTCTTCCAGGGTGTCGATGTTCCCGGCAAGACCCTGTCGCTGGTGGTCATCGACCGCATTCCGTTTCCTCGTCCCGACGATCCATTGTTGTCTGCGCGACGTGACCTCCTCGGTCCCGCAGCGTTCAGCCAGATCGACATCCCGCGGGCGTCGATGATGTTGGCCCAGGCCTGCGGACGTCTGATCCGCACATCGACTGACAAGGGTGTCGTTGCGGTGATGGATCCGCGACTGGGCAAGGCGCGCTACCGCTGGGACATCGTGTCGGCGCTCCCACCAATGAAACGAACACGACACCAGAGCGAGGTCCTCGAGTTCCTCGAGACCATTCGCAACGATCAATAGTCGTCGCTCAACCGCGATTCACGACGCTGGGCCGTAGTGGCGTTGCATCATGTCCGGATAGCTCCGTGCGAAGTAGTTCCAGAGCTGATCGCCGTAGGTCTCGGTGTGGCTCGCACTGGCCATGTCGCCGACGCCCGCCTCGGTTTGCTCCTTGGTCGCCATGAAGCCAGCGGTGCGGTGCCGTTCACTCGCCGCCACAGCGTCGACGTATTCCTGCTCGAGGTGAATGGGGTCCAACGCCGTGTCGAGCGATGGGCCGTGGAAGTACCCAGCCGACATGCGGGGTTCGCTCGTGATGACCCGGTGCGCGGTGGCAACGAGATAGTTCCCCGTCATCGCTTGCAGCATTTCGCCGATGTTCAACACGAACGAATCGGGCACCACGGGCACGTCGATCCAGTCACCGGTCGGATCGAGCACCTGCAGACCTGGCGTCGGCCCTGCAGCGAGCAAGGTGACGAAGCCCGTGTCGTGGTGCGCATTGACACCGGCGGCTCCGGCGGGGGTTGGCGGATAGTTGATGAATTTCGTGAGCGACATTGAGTTGTCGTCGAACGCGGTGCAGAAGTGGTCGGCGTCAAGCCCGAGTCCCAGTGCGAACAGACTGAGGATCTCGTCCGCAAGTGCTCCGAGACGATTGAACCAGTCGAGTGTCAGGGCCCGTTGCCCTGCCATCACGTCATCGGGCATCCACTGGTTCGGCCCGAGCAGCCGAAGGTACGCGGGTTCGACGTCGGTCGCGAACGCAGGACGTTCCGACCAGACATCGATCTGCTCACGGACGTCGGGCCGGTTGTTCGTGAACTCGGTTCCAACGGCTTCCCACCCACGGAAGTGCCGCGACTCACGCTTGTCGATCAGCAGCTTCTGGTCGTCGGACAGCGCGAAGAATTCGCCCATCATCGAAAACACCTTGTCGAGGTATCCCACCGGCAGACCGTGGTTGACGAGCGCCGCGAAACCGATGTCGTGGTAGACCGCGGTCAGCTCATCCGCCAGAGCTTGCCGTTCGGCAGCGGTCCCGCGGAGCGGACCCAGATCGATCGTCGGAATTCGAGCAGCCACGACGTCATCATGGCCTTGTCGATCGCCCCGCGTCGAGTTACGGCGGGGTCGGGACCAGGTGTCACTGGGTGTCAGGCGAGGGTGTCGACGTTGTTGAGTTCGCGGAAGGCTTGCTCGAGGCGATCGACGAAGCTCACTTCGCCGGCTCGGAGCCAGACGCGGGGGTCGTAGAACTTCTTATTCGGCGCATCGGCGCCATCGGGGTTGCCGAGCTGAGCCTGCAGGTAGTCGTGCTTGTCTGCGTCGTACCCGCGAATTCCGTCCCAGAACGCCCACTGGAGGTCGGTGTCGATGTTCATCTTGATGACGCCATAGCCCAGCGCCTCCTCGATCTCGGCGGCCGTCGAACCCGAGCCGCCGTGGAACACGAAGTTGACGGGCTTGTCGGAGTCGGTCGAGTACTTCTCGGCAATATGCGCTTGCGCATCGCGCAGGATTGTCGGTGTGAGCTTGACGTTGCCCGGCTTGTAGACGCCGTGCACGTTGCCGAACGCAGCGGCGATCGTGAAGTTCGGGCTGACTTCCATCAGCCGCTCGTAGGCGTATGCAACTTCTTCGGGCTTCGAGTACAGGTCCTCGGGATTTGCGTCGGAATTGTCGACGCCATCTTCTTCGCCTCCGGTGATGCCGAGTTCGATCTCGAGCGTCATGCCCATCGGCGCCATCCGCTGCAAGTACTCGACGCAGATGTCGAGGTTCTCCTCCATCGGCTCTTCAGAGAGGTCGAGCATGTGCGAACTGAAGAGCGGCGCGCCCGTGGCGGCGAAATGCTCTTCGCCCACGTCGAGAAGCCCTGAGATCCACGGAAGCTTCGCCTTCGGGCAGTGATCAGTGTGGAGAATCACTCGAGCGTCATATGCCTCGGCCAGTGTCTGCACGTGCTTCGCGCCGGCGACTGAGCCGAGGATCGAGGCGCGACTGCCGTCGACCGGAACGTTCTTGCCGCCGACGAACGCCGACCCGCTGGTCGAATACTGAATGATGACCGGGCTGTTGAGCTTGCCGGCGGTCTCCATCACCGCATTCATCGAGTTCGTGCCGATGCAGTTGGCTGCGGGAAGGGCGAACTGCTGGTCTTTGGCCAGCGCGAAGACCTGATTCACCGCCTCGCCGGTGAGGACGCCTGCGGGGAAGTCGTTGCGAAGTTCAGTCACAACACCAAGCGTACGCGAAACCCCTGCCCTCAGTCATCCCACCCCCCGCTTTCGTGAGCTTTCGGCGCACAGTGCCCGAAGCAAGCTCACGAGAACGGCGGCGGCTACGTTCGGCTCATGTCCGAATTGGTTCACACGGTGATCGCCGATGATGTCGCCACGATCACGCTCAACTCGCAGCACAACCGGAATGCACTCTCGAAACCCTTGCTCGCCGAGTTGCACGCCGGGATCGATGCCGCTGAGGAGGCCAGGGTCCGCGCCATCGTGCTTCGCCACGAGGGGCCCGCGTTCTGCGCCGGCGCTGACCTCAAGGAGCGGTCCGACGGCCCACCGGACTCCGGTCCGATGGTGCGAGCGCTCGAACGGCTGATGGACACCGAGCGGCCGACGATCGCGGCGGTCGATGGCGCCGTGCGGGCCGGCGGGATCGGGCTGATGGCCTCGTGTGATCTTGTCGTGGTCAACAATGCAACGACGTTCGCGCTGACCGAGGTGCGCGTCGGCGTCGCCGCCGCCATCATCTCGGTTCCCATCCTGCGACGTGTGCCGCCTGGCAAGATCGCTGCAGCGATGCTGACTGGCGAACAGTTCGGAGCGGACGAAGCACGATCGATCGGCCTGGTCACCCATGTCACCGACGATGTTGCGACGTCCGTCGATGCGCTCGTCGACGGCATCAAGGCCGGTGCAGCCCGAGCTGTGCGCGAGACCAAGGCGCTGCTGCGCTCAGTTCCGACCATGGATCGCGACACTGCGTTCACACACATGGAGCGTCTGTCCAATGAGCTGTTCCAGGGACCCGACGCGAAAATCGGCATGCAAGCGTTCCGCGAGAAGCGACTGCCCAGCTGGGGTTCCGAGCAGATCTGACCGAACGTGACTCATTCCGAACCCGAGACCGTCAACATCGCCACCGGTGACGAGCAATTCATCGTCGCCGACCATTGGCCAGGAGACGCCACGCCGGTGATCCTCGCCCACGGCGGCGGGCAGACTCGCCACTCGTGGGGTGGCACCGCCGCGACACTCGCAGCCAAGGGACATCGCGTGGCATCGATCGACCTGCGCGGGCACGGCGACTCCACCTGGGCACCTGACGGCGACTATTCGATGGGCGCGTACTGCGGTGACGCGTTGCGTGTCGCCGAATGGATTCGACACGACAATCCGACGACGCACATCGCCTGGGTCGGTGCATCCCTGGGTGGGATGACCGGACTCCACGTCGTCGACGCTGCTCCCGCATGGTTCTCGTCGCTGACGCTGGTGGACATCACGCCCCGACCCGCCGCGAAGGGCGTCAGCCGCATCCTCGAGTTCATGGCCGCCAAGGCCGAGGAAGGGTTTGCTGACCTCCAGGAGGCTGCGGATGCGATCGCCGAGTATCAACCACATCGGCCCCGTCCGAAAGACCTATCGGGCTTGGCCAAGAACCTCCGCCACGGTGACGACGGTCGCTGGCGATGGCACTGGGACCCGGCCTTTCTCGACGTCCGATCGGGCACCAACTCCGAACACGCACGCGACCGTCATCATGACGAACTCGAACTGATCGCCCGGCGGATCACGATGCCGACGATGCTGGTGCGCGGACGGCTCTCGGACCTGGTGACTCAAGACGAGGTCGACGACTTCATCGAGATGGTCCCGCACGCTCGCTACGTCGACGTGAAAGACGCGGCGCACATGATCGCCGGGGACAAGAACGACGTGTTCACCGATGCCGTTGTCGAGTTCCTCGACGGGTGACCGCCGAGTTTCTCAACCAGCGACAGTTGGGTTTCACAATGCCGAACCGTCGTGCGAGAATAGTCGTATGACCACTGTCACCAGCCAGGATCTCCACGACCGCATTGCCGGACAGAACCTCCCCAAGCGGTTTCTTCAGAACGTCGCACGCAATGGTGACGTCGAAGTCCTCAACTGGAAGGCCTCGGACGGTTCGTGGGCCTCGAAGACCCTGAGCGAGGTGGCTGAGGACACCGCCCGCCTGACCGCAGCACTCAAGGATCTCGGCGTTGCACGCGGCGACAAGGTCGTGATGATGATTCGCAACCGTCAAGAGTTCCATGCGATCGACGCTGCGGTGCTGTTCTGCGGTGCAACACCGGTGTCGATCTACAACTCCTCGGCGCCCGACCAGATCCAGTACCTGATCAATGATTGCGGCGCATCGGTGGCCATCCTCGAAGACAACGGTTTCCTCGAGCGTTTCCAGTCGGTACGCGACAAGATCCCAACGATCAAGCATATTGCGCTCATTGAAACCACCGACGAGACGCCCGACGACGTGCTGCGCTATAGCGACATGCTCGCCTTCGAGCCTGCCGATCTCGAAGTGGAGGCTGAGACCGCCAGGCTCGATGACGTCGCCACCATCATCTACACGTCCGGCACCACTGGGCCGCCGAAGGGCGTGATGCTCAGCCACAGCAACGTGGCATGGACACTCGAGTCCGTCGGCCAGTCGATGCGCGACCAGACCGACATCGACGACTTCGCCGGAAAGCGTCACGTCTCGTACTTGCCGCTGGCGCACGTGATGGAGCGTCTCCTCGGCCACTACTACATGCTCGACTTCGCCACGAAGGTCTATTGCTGCCCCGAAACTAGCCAGATGCCGGCGATGGTCCGTGAGAGCAAGCCCAACGTGTTCATTGGCGTCCCACGCGTGTGGGAGAAGATGTACGCGGGCGTCAATGCGGCAATCTCTGCGGACCCTGAGAAGGAAAAGCAGTTCAACGAAGCGGTCGCTGCCGCGGCCCCGATCATGGCCAAGATGACTCGCGGTGAAGCGACCGAGGAAGAGATCGCCACCTGGAACTTCCTCGACGAAGTGGGCTTCAAGGCCGTGCGCGGCCTGATCGGTCTCGACGAGGTCGAGATCGGCATCTCTGGCGCTGCGCCCATTCCGGCCGAGATCCTCGAGTGGTTCCGCACGATCGGCGTGCCGCTCAGCGAGGGCTACGGCATGAGCGAGACCACCGCAGTGCTGTCCTGGTCGGCTGCGGCGAAGCCCGGGTATGTCGGCCAAGCTGCCACCGGTGTCGAGATGAAGATCGCCGAGGACGGCGAGGTGCTTGCACGCGGCGGCAACATGTTCGAGGGCTATCTCGGTCTTCCCGACAAGACTGCTGAGTCCATCGACGATGAGGGCTGGGTCTACACCGGTGACATCGGCGTGCTCGATGACGAGGGC
>CAXMZV010000058.1:0-12444 GCA_964199985.1 Candidatus Ilumatobacter isfjordensis
TAGACCCGAATCGGTTCCATCGCTTCGGTTTCGGTGAATGCCTCGATCTCGGCCGTAGTCGGCCCACCACCGTCACCGGTGAAGTCGCGACCTTTCGTTCCCATCGAATCCCAGTCGACCAGTGAGTTCATGCCGCCGCTGCGCAACTCGGAGTCGGGTTGGGTGATCCATGGGCTCGTCCCGCGATCGTTTAGCGAGTAGGCGCTGTTGACCGATGAGATCATGCCGTCGAAGAGGACGCCTTGCGTGAACCCGGCGACCAAGAGCGCAACCGTGACGACGCTCAAGTTCACGGTGATGTGGTGCGGGAAGAATCGGTCACCGAACCGGATGAGTGCGCGCGTTCCGCCTCTGATGAATCGAGCGATCACCAAGAAGAAGGCAGCGACACACACCGTGAGAACGACGATGAGGAACCACTCGGTGGCGCGGAGACCGTCCATCTCCATCGCAGCGCGCACGTCGTCTTGCCAGTCCGCCCCGTAGTAGAGAAACAGGCCACCCATGGCCATGGTCGAACCCGCCAACACCCACCATGCCCGATGCTTGAACGTGGTCGATGGCTCACGCCGTACGAGCTTGCGGATGATCGAGGACAGCAGGCTTCCGAACCCGTAGCCGATCGCCACAGCAACTCCGCTGACCACCCCTTGCATCAGCGCTGCCCGCGGGAGCAGCGATGGCGTCATCGACAGGCAGAAGAAGACCAACGCGCCGGCGAGGCCACCGAAACACAGGCGCCGCGTGAAGACCCACCGCATCCGCCACAGCCGCCGACGTGCTGGTGCGTCGCCCGAGTCGGCCAATTCAGACACCGACTCGCCGACGGTGGTGCCATCTTCGACGTCGTCGCTCAGTGCGCAATTCATGACCCAGATTCAATCGAATGAAGCTGGGCAAAGGGCAAGCTGGCGCTCGTCTCGGCCGAAAGTCACTCACTGGCGCCGAGGTCAGCGCGTGCGGTCGTCTGTCGGCCGTCACTGGCGTGGTCGCGGCGGGCCAGCCACGACGATGCAACGAGCACGAAGGCGAACAACCAGATGAGGGGACCGTCACCGAGCTGGGTGTACCAGGTATCGCCGGTGCGCATTTCGACGTCTGCGTACAGCACACGCTGTTCGCTCACCGACGTGCGCTGCAACACATCGCCGTCGCTGTTGATAATTGCGCTGAACCCGGTCGGTGCTGCCTGGACGACCCATCGGCCGGTCTCGATGGCGCGGAGTCGGCTCGACGCCACCTGCTGGCTCTGCACGATGGTGCCGGTGTAACTCGCACCGTTGGTTGGGTTGATGATGATCGTGGCGCCGTCGGTGACGCCCTCTCGCACTCTGCCCCCAAAGAACACCTCCCACGAGATGACGGTGGCGAGTTGCACCGGTTCGGCTTGCCCGTCGACTTCGAAGGTGAGTACAGCACGCTCCGTCCCGCCCACTGCCTCGCCAACCTGATCGACGGCACTGGTGATCTTCTCGAGCACCCCGCGCAGCGGCACGTACTCGCCGAATGGAACGCGCCGGACCTTGTCGTAGCGGCTGGCCAGTTCACCGTCGGGCATCACGACGACCTGTGCGTTCGTGTAGCGGCGCGCCGATGGGTCTTCGACCTGAGCGTCCTCGGTGATTCCCACTGCGATCGGTGCTCCGAGCCGATTCGCTTCGGCTGCGACGAGATCGCGGATCGGCGAGTTCGCGAAACCTTCAAACTCGGGGGTGCTCCGCAGGTCGTTCACATCGATCGTGTTCTCGGGCCACAGTACGAAGTCGAGGTCGCGATCCGCGTCGATGGTCGCCGTTGCCTCGAGGTGTCGCTCGGTCACCAGCGACGACGGCACCTCGAGTGCACTCGTGCCCTGCTCGCCACCGCCCTGGACGGCAGCGACCGACAGGGTGTTGCCGGTTGGTGAGCCATTCGGCGCGATGAACGACAACAGAATCACGATGGAGACGGCGACACGTCCAATGAAGTTGGGCAACGCCGTTCGATCGCCACCGCGAAGTTGCTGGATGGCGCCCCAGGCAGCGGGCTGCCGGTCTGCGAGCACGAAGCCGACCTGAAACACGACCCACGTGAGCAAGATCACGCCACCGACACTCGCCAGCGGAGCGAGCGGTCCGCCCACCTGCGACACCCCCATGGTGGCCAGGGGCACACCACCGAAAGGAAACGAAAAACGCAGCGCTTCGGCGAGCGTGTGGGCGGCCGGACGTCCGATGACGCCCCACCGGCCCGTCGGCGCCACGCCGGCTGCCACGGCGTGATAGCTCGCGAAGATGAAGCCAGCGACGATGTAGCCAGGGAGCGTGAGCTGCACCATCCAGCCCATGCCGAGATACATCCAGCCAGCGCCGAAGAGCGCTCCGAGACGCACGCGTTCCCACCGTGTCCGCTGCCCGCCGAGAGACACCTCGAAGAGCATCACGCCCACGATTGCCAATGGCCAGAAGCCCCATGGCGGGAGTGACAGCGCCGTCAGGGCGCCGGCGCCGAGCGCCAGTGCCGGCCGGGCGATGCGTTCGTGGAACGGCGGCCGAGTGCGCGTTCTGGCCGGTTCGTCGATGTCGGAGCCGACGAGTTCGTCGGTGTCGGTGGTCAACTCAGCTCGAGGTTGACGACAATGCGTTGGCGAGTCGACCCGGGCGGGTGGCAGGCGAACAGCGTGGCAGTTGGTGTGTCCGTCGGGTCGACGATCCAGATGGCGTCAGGCTGCACGATCTGTGTGCCCGTGACCGTGTACTCGATGACGCCCGCCGCCGTGGTGAAGTTGACGACGTCGCCGAGCACGAGCTGGTCGATGTCTCGGAACGCAGCGCCATGGCTGGTGCGGTGCGCGGCGACCACGACGTTGCCCACTTCACCCGGCATCGCAGTCCCCGGCCAGTGACCGGGGCCATTGTCGAGCGTGGTCAGCCGGATGCCCTCGAGCAGCGGTGCGTCGAGCCCGATCTTCGGGATGGCGATGCCGCCCAGTTGGACCTGATCTTCGTACCCCCGGGGATCAGGCGGCGGAGCGATTGGTTGGTCCGGCTGCTCGGGGAGCGTCTCAGCAACCTCGATCTCGGGTGCAACGGTGGTTGTTGGCGCCAGCGTTGTCGACGTCGTCGGCGCCACGGTGGTCGTGGTCGTCGTGGTGGTGGTCGTTTCGACGGTCGCGGGCGGAGTGCGCGTGGCGGTGGCTTCGACGAAGACGGGTGAGGTGATGGGGGCCACCGTCGTGGTGGTCTTGTCGGCCACCGAGTTGTCGGTCGAGATCGTGTCGGGGTCGCCGCCGACGCCCATCAAGAACACCGCGCCAACGATCAGAACGGGGACAGCTCCGAGCGCGGCAATCGTCCCAGTGCGCCGCGCTGAACTGATCGGCGCTGTGTCGTCCGGCGTCATTGAGGTCATTGCAACCTCATTCTGGCAGAGAACGGAGGTGCTGTGTAGCTCGTTGTCCGATTGTTGTCCCGTGCCGAATGCATGCGGGGATCCCGATGCCGCGGTACGCGGCGCCTGCGACGAACAAGCCGGCCGGCAGGGCCGTCTCGATCGCATCGACCCAGCGTGCATGGTGTGGGCGGTACTGCGCAAACGCGCCGGGCCAGCGGCTGATTCGCACATCCCGAGGCGTGAACCGGACACCAAGATGCAGGTTGAGGTCGTCGAGAACTCGTTCGACGACCTCGTTATCGGAGAACTGAAGCACGGGTTGGCCGTCTCGGCCGAGGGAGACACGCAAGATCTGCCCTCCATCGGGTGGTTGCCAGTGCCCCCACTTCTGGGAGCCGAACGAGGCGGCGGTGACCGAGCGCTGCACAGGTTTCGGGACGAGGTAACCACTTCGTCCGGCGAACCGGTCGGGCCATTCGCCTGCATCGATGTGCAGGCTGACCATGATGACATCGGCCGTCTCGGCGGTGCGGAGCGCGGTCGCCGCATCCGGAGCAGCGGTGGCCAACAAGGAGGATGCGACGGGTGCGGGCGTCGCCAGGATCACGACACCGAAGTGTTGACCGTCGACGTCCCAGCCGTCTCCAGCTGCGGTGATCGGCCCGACCGCGTGACCGAGTTGCAGCGTGCCGCCAGCCGCAACCACAGCGTCGGCAGCCGCTCGGGTCAGATCGGCGATACCGCGGCGCGGCGCCGCGAAGATCGGAGCAGACGCCGCCGTTGCGGTGCCGGCAGTCTGTCGCGACTTTCGGGCTCCGAGCAGCAGGCTGCGGTTCGCCCGCGCCAGCGCGTCGAGTTGTGGCACCTCGGCGAGACTGAATTGGTCGGTGTCGGTGGCGTAGATGCTGCCGACGAGTGCGTCGACGAGGCGTTCGTGGACCTCGTCGCCGAAACGAGCCCTGACGAAGTCGCCGATCGAGTCGGAGTCGAGCGATGAGCGTGGCAGGAGCGGTTCAAGCGCAGCGCGGAGCTTGCCGCGCCAGCTGAGCAGGCCGGTGGTTGCCATCGGGCCGATCTTGCCGGGCACACCGAGCAGCAGACCATCGGGAATGGGGTGCAGTGCGTTATGCCACACGGCGGCACCGACCGACTCGGGGTGCACGAGCGCGTCGCCAAGACCGACGTCAGTTGCCAGGGCGATTCCTTCAGGCACGCGAGCGAGGAACGCATCCGCGCCTTCATCAATATCGGGAAGTCCGGCGAACGGCGAACTGCGAATGCGTCCACCGACTCGGTCGCCGAGCTCGAAGATCGTCACGTTCACGCCATCAGCGGCGAGTTGGTGCGCTGCCGCCAGCCCGGCGATGCCGCCGCCGACGACGGCGATCGTGTCAGTCATCGACATCGAGGTTACGCCCCGACCGCCGGTGTTGCAGATGGCGTCAGGCGCCGTCTGCAACAAACTGACAGCGGTGGGGTGGTGGCGTAGCTTGGCGCCGATGATCTCTGCGTTCGGTGCTGACACCGCTCTGTTGTTGATCGACGTCCAGGTTGGCGTCGACGTCCTCGAGCACTGGGGTGGACCAACTGGGCGGCGCAACAACCCCGATGCGGAGTCGGTGATGCTCGACGTGCTCGCAGCGTGGCGTGAAGTCGGCCGCCAGGTTGCCTTCACTCGACACGACTCACGCGAAGCAGCGTCGCCACTCAAGTTTGCGCTGCCATCTGGTGCGCAGAAGCCCGGATTCGAACCAGCAGCTGCCGACATCGTGGTGGCGAAGGACGTCAACAGTGGGTTCGTCGGTACCTCGCTGGAAGTCGACCTCCGGAGGCGGGGCATCAACCGGCTGGTGATCGCTGGGTTCTTCACCAACTTCTGCGTCGAGACCACGACCCGCATGGCGGGCAACCTTGGGTTCGACACGTATCTCGTTCACGACGGATGTGCGTCGACCAACCGAGTCGGCCCCGATGGCGTCGACCGCGACGCGGAGCTCGTGCACCAGATGAGCGTGGCCAACCTGCACGGCGAATTCTGCACAGCGATCACCGGTACCGACGCTGCAGCGTTGCTTGCCGGTGACGCCGCCCACCTCGATCGAGCGCAAGGAAACGAGTGATGCACATGAATGACATGAACGTCGGAGTGAGTTCGACCTCGGAGACGCTGCGGCGCGTCGCGATGCGCCGGCCAGGGGCACTGCTCAGCGCCGATCACGAGCGCTGGCACTACACCAAACCTGTCGACGCCGACGCACTCTCGAAGCAGTACGACCGGTTCGTCGAGTTGGTCGAAGCGACGGGCACCGAGATCGTTTGGCTCCCCGAGACTGACGACGATCTCGCCGACTCGGTGTTCACCTATGACCCGTCGTTCGTCGTGCCCGGCGGCGCCGTGGTCCTGCGGCCCGGCAAGCCGCTTCGGGCTGCTGAGGCCGATCTCCACGCTGCGTTCTACGCATCGGAGGGAATCCCGATCTTGGGACGGATCGAGGCGCCGGGAACGTTCGAAGGCGGCGACAGCTTCTGGCTCGACGACACGACGCTTGCCGTCGGACGCGGCTTCCGGACGAACCAGATGGGCATCGATCAAATGGCTGCTATCGTCGAGCCGCTCGGTGTCACCGTCGAGGTCTACGACCTGCCGTATCACCTCGGTCCCGACGCGTGCCTCCACCTGATGTCGGTCGTCAGCGCGCTCGATGCTGACCTTGCCCTCGTCCACCCGCCCCTGATGCCGACAGCGTTGTACCAGCGGATGATCGAGATGGGCTACACGCTGCTCGTCGCACCGGCTGATGAGTTCGACGCCAGCCTGGGTCTGAACCTCAACGTGCTGGCCACCGGGCCGCGCGAGGCGATTGCGATCGAAGGATTCCCGATCACGCTGCAGCTGATGCGCGACGCCGGCTGTGATGTGTCGACGTTCCTCGCTGACGAACTCTGCATCCCCTGCGAAGGCGGCCCCACCTGCCTGACGCGGCCGCTGCTGCGCGTGTAAAGGCCAGAGCTCAGGCGAGGTCGGCAACGCGACGGGCGAGCGCGGCCATGATCGACGGCTCGTCATTGACGCACGCGGTGCGGTCGAATGCCAAGCCGACCTGCTCGGCTCGCTGCGATGCCTCGATGTCGAGATCGAACAAGACTTCGAGGTGATCGGCGACGAAGCCGACCGCGCTCACGATGACGCCGCCGTGTTGGCCGCCATCGCCGAGCTCGTCGATCACTTCGAGGACGTCGGGCCCAATCCACGGCTCCGGTGTGCGACCGGCTGACTGCCAGGCAATCGTCCAGTCGTCGCCTTCTGTCAGACCGAGCTTTGCCGCCACCGCTTCGGCAGTCGACCGGAGTTCGTCCGGGTACGGATCGCCGGCGTCGATAATCCGCTGGGGCAGCGAATGGGCGGTGAACAGCACGCGTACGGGATGCTCGGTCGCGGCACGCATCGTGGCGAGGCGTTCGCCGAGGTCAGCAGCGATGAAGTCGACGAATGCGGGCTCGACGGCCCAACTCTCGACACCTGCGACGGGCGTTGTCGCCTCAGCATCCGCCACACCCTGACGGGTGCGGTCGAGGTACTGGCCGATCGAGTACGAGGAAAAGTGCGGGGCGAGCACGAGCCCGATCAGCTTGGAGAATCCCGCCCTGGCGAGCTCCGCACTGGCGGCCTCGACCTTTGGGTCGGCGTGCTTCAATCCGAGCGTCACGTGGAACGTGTCGGGCTCGATCTCGTCGAGTGCCGCTTGCAGTCCGTCACGCTGATCTTCGGTCAGCTTGCCGAGCGGCGAGATGCCGCCGATGGCGTCGTAGCGCGCGACGAGGTCGGCGAGCGCCTCGGGAGTTGGTGGGCGACCGCGACGGATGTCGGTGTAGTAGGGCTCGATCTCTTCAGGGGAGCGAGGCGTTCCATACGCCATCAGCACCACGCCGACGCGGCTTGCGTTGTCAGTCATTGCCACCAGCATGCCCGCCAAAGTCACCGATGGGGTCTGACCCCAGGTGTGACTATTTCGCGGTGCGTTCGTGGACGAGATCGACGACGGCTTGGAGCACGCCAGGATCGCTGTGCTGGTGCACGCCGTGGCCGAGGTTGAAGATGTGGCCGGGGTGCCCTGCGTTGTCGGCGAGCACGGCGTCGGCACCCGCGACCGCAGGCCTAGTGCCGGCCAAGACGAGTGACGGGTCGAGGTTGCCTTGCACGACGAGGTCATCGCCGAGACGACGGCGGGCGTCGGTGATCGTGGTCCGCCAGTCGAGGCCGAGCACGCTGTTGCCCACGGTGTTCATCGACTCGAGCAGATGGTCACAGCCGATGCCGAAGTGAATGCCGGGTACGCCGGGATGCCGTTCGGCCAGCTCATTGAAGACCCGCTTCGAGTGGGGGAGTACGAAGTGTTCGTAGTCGGCGCGGCTCAGTGAGCCTGCCCATGAATCGAACAACTGAAATGCCCGAGCACCGTGCTGGAGTTGAGCGTCGATGAACGTCACCGCGCTGGTGGCGAGCCGTTCCATCACGTCGCCGAACAGCACCGGGTCGGTGTGCATCATTGCCTTGGTGTAGCGGTAGTCCTTCGACGGTCGCCCCTCGATCAGGTAGCTGCCCACGGTGAAGGGCGCACCTGCGAACGCGAGCAGCGGCACGTCGGATGAGAGTTCGGCGACGAGCAGGTCGACGGTGTCGATGACGTAGCTGATGTCGTCCCAGTTGAGCGGTCGCAAGCGATCGAGATCAGCGCGACTGCGGAACGGCTGCTCGGCGACCGGTCCTGTGCCGGGTTGCACGTCGATGCCGAATCCGACCGCGTGCGGCGGCACCACGATGTCGCTGTAGAGCACAGCGGCGTCGACGCCGTATCGACGGACCGGCTGCAGGGTGATCTCGGTCGAGACATCGGGTTTCTTGATGGCGTGGAGGATGGAACCCTCGCCGCGGACCTCGTGGTACTCCGGGAGCGAACGCCCGGCTTGCCGCATGAACCAGACCGGCGTGTGCCGGGCCGCCTCACCGTTCGCCGCAGCAATGAAGGGTGCCGTGTCAGTCATGCGGGAGCGAGGGTATCCAGTCCCAGGGCCGACAGAGCCCGACTGTGACGCTCATGTCACGCCACCGTCCCTTGATCCTGGGCCAGACGTCGGTAGCATTTGACGACCTCATTATGACGCAGCAGCATCCAGACCTCGCTGACGAGCAGGCATTCATCGAGCACGCCTACGACTGTCTCGAAACCAGCCGAAAGGCGGCATTCCGCGTCCGTGGCCTCAACGAGGCGAGCATGGGCGGAACCTTCCAGGCTCGGTTCGAGCGCAACGCGTTTGACGGCCAACTCGTGCGCCGCCTCGAAGAGCTCGAACTCGGCGATGCTTCGCTCGTTTTCGGTCGGATCGACCGCTACGCCGAATCGCCTGATCAGCTCGAGTCGTTCCACATTGGTCGTCTCGCCGTCGCCGACGAAGATCGTGAGCCGGTCGTTGTCGATTGGCGCGCGCCCGTCGCCGAGCCGTTCTACCGAGCAACCGGACGCGACTCGATGAGCCTCGCCAGACGTCGGCACTTCATCATCGAAGGCCGGAACCTGCTCGGTATCGAAGACGAACTCTTCGGCGAGGGTCATCTCGGCCTCGGGCACGACGAGGGGCTCGGCGGTGAGTCCGGCGTCGTCACTGCTGGCTCGGGCCTGCGCGGGTACTCGACGCTGCTGGCCGCACTCGAGCGGGGTCGAACGGGAACGCTCGGCGACATCGTTGCCACCATCCAGGGCGAACAGGATGAGATCATTCGCTCGCCACAAAGCGGCGTGCTCGTCGTGCAGGGTGGTCCCGGCACCGGCAAGACCGTGGTGGCGCTGCACCGCGCGGCCTACTTGCTCTACACGCACCGCTTCCCGCTCGAAGACCAAGGCGTGCTCGTCATCGGTCCGAACCGTGTGTTCCTCCGCTACATCGAGCGCGTGCTGCCGTCACTTGGTGAGGCCGGTGTCAAGCAGGCGGTGCTCGCCGACCTGATTCCCGGTGTGCAGTTCTGACGACCCGACGAGCCGGGCGACGCAGTCGATGCGGTGAAGATCAAGGGTGAGGAGCGGATGTCTGACATGGTCGACAACGCGATTGCCGACCGCAAGCGCCCGCTGCGCAGCGACTTCGAGATGCCGTTCCGAGCGGGCTACGTGCGCCTGCGAGCTGCTGAGTCGACGCGCATCGTCAAGAACGCCAAGCGCCGCTTCAAGCGCCACAACTCGGGTCGCCGCGCGGTCGAAGGCGAATTCTGGTCGGCGCTCGCGGACTCGTACCACGACCCCGAGATCGGTCCACGCGACGTGAAAGACGCGCTACGTCACACGCCTGAAGCGCGAGCCGCGCTCGACACGATGTGGCCGCTGCTCACGCCGGCGCAGCTCTTGCACGACCTCTTCGGATCGCGAGCCCTCCTCAAACTCGCAGCACGTGGCGTGATGTCCGAGTCCGACGCGTTTGCGCTGTATCGCGAGCGATCTGAGACTGTCGACGATGTGCGCTGGACGCTGTCCGACGTTGCATTGCTCGACGATGTCCGCGACGTGCTCGGCCCAAAGCCCGGCAAGGGCGGCAAGATCGACGAGCTCGACGAGATTCGCACTTACGGGCACATCGTCATCGACGAGGTGCAGGACCTCACGCCGATGCAGTTGAAGATGGCGACGCGCCGCTCGCTCAGCGGTGCCATGACCATCGTCGGCGACCTCGCTCAAGCGACCGGCCCGCTCGCGCCCGACGAGTGGGAGGATGTGCTCAACCACCTGCCCGACCGCAAGCCAGCGCGAGTCATCGGACTGACGGTCGGCTATCGCATTCCGGGACAGATCATGGAGCTCGCCAACAAGGTGATGGCGGTGGCAACCCCGTCGCTGCGGGCGCCGGATTCCGTTCGCGTCGGTGACGTGTCTCCAACCATCGTGCGAGCACCCTCGACCGACTTGCTCGGCGCGACCGTCGCCGACGAAGTGTTGGCGCTCGCGGCGGCAATCCCGGGAGCAAGCCTCGGCATCGTCGCCCCTGATCAGATGATCGACGATCTCTCTGTCGCTCTCACCGAAGCGGGCGTCAACCACGGCACGGCAACGCGCACCGGACTCGACTCGGGCGTGACCCTGGTGCCGGTCAGCGTGGTGAAGGGCCTCGAGCTCGACGGTGTCGTCGTGGTCGAACCGTCCGCAATCGTCGCCAGCATCGAGCACGGCATGCGGGCGCTCTACGTCGCGCTGACCCGCAGCACGCAACGCCTCACCGTCGTCCACGCCGACGAACTGCCCGCACCCCTCCGCTGAGTCACAACGGGGTCGGGGCCCGATGTGACACCGGCGTCACGATGGGGTCGGGGCCCGATGTGACTCTGCCCGTTTCCCCTCGGGTTCAGCGGCGGAAGAGGTCGATCAGGCTGGGTTCGAAGCGCGGGTCGGGGGTCCACGGGATCACGTCGCTCGTCTCGAGCAGCCAGGTGAGCACGGCATCTTTCAAGTTGGATACCACCTTGGCATGGTCGACTGAGCCAGCGAGGTTGACCGTCTCGCCCGGATCGTTCAGACGGTCGTACAGCTCAGCTCCCTCGTACAGCCGATGGACATAGGTGTAGCGCTGGTCGCGGACCGAGGCGACCTTGCCGACCGCCGTGGTCGTGTCGTGTTGGATCTCCGACTTGATGTCGTACGGCGGACCCGATCGTTCGAGGAGATGTTCCTCTGCCGTGAGGAAACCACCCTCCGCAAACGCCAGCTCGCGGTGTGACGTGTCGCTCCCGTCCAGGAGCGGCACCACGCTGCGGCCGAAGTGCGTGTGCTGAGCTGTGTGGTCGGCCAGTTCGAGCGCAGTCGGGAGCAGGTCGATCAACTCGACCATCTGGGTGTTCACGCCACCGGCTGCAACTCCGGGCCCGGCAACGACGAGTGGATTGCGCAGGAGGCAGTCGTGTTGGCCCGACGGCCACTTCTCGACCAGCCCATGGTCGCCGAGGTACTCGCCGTGATCGGTGAAGAACCACGTCATTGTCTGGTCGGTCTGCCCGGTGCGTTCGACTGCGTCGACAACGCGTCCAAGTTGATCGTCCACCCGGCTCACCATGCCGTGATAGGTCGCGGCGATCTCCGCCCAACGCTCAGTGTCGAACGAGGCCGAACCGGTGCGCTCACGCAGGGCAGTCATGTACGCCGGTTTACCGTCCGGGATCCAGGCCGCACCCTCAGGCATTGCCGATCGATCGTGCATTGAGAACCATGGCTCCTCGGCGACGAACGGCGGGTGGGGGAAGATCAGCGCGATGAAGAGCACCCACGGTTCGGGGAGCCCGTCGGTGAGCCACTTGATCGCGGTCTGGACCGCCGCCTCGTCGAAGTCGAGCGTCGGCCCGCCGGCGGAGGAACCCTTGCGCTGCCCGTGATAGTGCGCCTGGATCCACGGATCGCCCGCCTCGAACGGACTCGGCGACAGCAAGTGTTGTGGCGGCAGGTCGAAGCCGCGCTGATCGCAGACGGCGTCGGCCACGCCGGGTGAGAACGTGTCTCCACGCTCGCCAGCCCACGCGACGTGGTAGCCAGCATCCTTGAGCAGTTGGAACATGTTGGGTTCCCACGGCTTGAGCAAGTGAGTGAGCGTGCGGTGCCCGGCGACGTGCGGATACCAGCCGGTCATCAGGCTGACCCGGCTCGGTCCGCAGACCGAATGCTGCGAGTACGCGTGGTCGAACCGCACGCCCCGCGCCGCCAACGCATCGATGTTCGGTGTCCTGGCAACTGGCGACCCGAAGCAGCCGACCGCATCGGCGCGCAACTGATCGGGCATGAACATCAACAGATTCGGCCGCGTCATCACCTCATCTTGTCAGCAGCCCCAGTCCCATTTCGCCCTGCGCAGGATGGGACAGTCAGCCGTCGCCGGTGAACTGGTCGACGATGTCGGTGAGGAGGCTGAACGCCTTGTCGGCGTCGGCAGGCCGAGTGCGTTCGACCGCCGTTCGGGCCATGTCGACGGTGGCGCCGAGGCCGTTGAGGAGTTCCGGCCGGTCGCGCTCGATCTCGGGACGGATTCGCTCCCAGATCTGTTCGA
>CAXMZV010000059.1:0-12441 GCA_964199985.1 Candidatus Ilumatobacter isfjordensis
GTCACCACCGAGGTCTTCGAGCGCCGCGAGTGCCTCGTCCAGATTGGCCACCGGCACGATCTTGACGCGGCCATGACCTGCGTCGTCGAGCTTCTGACGAAGTTCGTCCTGACCTTCAGCGAGTTCTCGCTGCGATGCCGGGACCAGGAAGACCTCAACGCCGTGTTGTAACACCGCGTTTGACTTCTGCGAGAGACCGCCGATCGGGCCGACGGAACCATCGAGTGCAATGGTGCCCGTGACTGCAATGTTCGTGCCACCGGTCAGTTCACCAGGTGTGAGCTCGTCGATCAACGCCAGCGTGAACGCCAATCCAGCCGACGGACCACCGATTCGTCCGGTGTCGATGCTGACTTCGAACGGCAAGGTGACCACGCGGGTGTCGAACGGACGAAACCCGATGATGGTGCGGTCCAGGTCGTCCGGCGACGCTGCGAGTTCGACCGTCACGTCGAGGATGCCCTCGTCGGGCCGACGGATCTTCAGATCGACCATGTCGCCGGGCTCTTTGCCCTCGAGCACGGCGGACAGATCCTCGACCGAGTTGAGCACGACACCCTCGGCCTCGAGAATCGTGTCGGATGGGTCGATGGCGAGGTCCGACGGAAAGAACTCCTCGCAGAGACCGTCGTCGCCCACGGTGCGGCACAGCACCTCTTGCACCACAACTTCACCGAGGCTGATCTCAGGCTCGTAACCGGCCGCGGTCAACGCCACGAACTGGGCTTCTTGCGCGGCGGTGCGCATCTGCTGCAACGCCGCTTCGCGCCGCTGCGACGCGGTCCGTACACCGAACTTGTCTTCCTCGGTCAGCAGGTCGATCGCCGGGTCACCGGCTCCTGCGAAAAAGCTCAGCAGCGACTGCTTGGGTGCGCTGACCGTGACGAAGAAGAAGTCGCCCGCGGGCTCGAACCGTGGGACATCATCGGGCAGATCGCTGCCGAACAACACACGGTCGTTCACCGACTCAGCCGACGCCGGAACCTGGGCATATGGTGCCTCCTGAACCTCCATCAACCGCCGGTTCTCCTTCTCGGCAACCACCGTCGCCGGGATCAGCGTCGCGGCGGAGATCCCCAGCAGGGTCAACAGACCAAGTACGGCCGGGACCCATGCCCAGCGCGAGCCCGACACCATTGCGTCTGAAGTCACCAGTGCCGTTGCGGGCTGCGGAGGGTTGAGTACCGTGTTGTTTGTCGTGTCAGTCACAGATCTCACCACTCAGGCCGGTTGGATGGTCGCACTCGCCATGGCGGCGCTGGTTGCTACCGGATGGCGCAAGACTGCCAGAGCGACGGCCCGAACACCACGCAGGGAGCCCGTTGTTCGCAGAAAATGGGTGCCGATCGGCATCGCTGAGACCACCGTGGCGCTGTATCGCCGGCCCAACGTGGTCCGCCGCGTCTGGGCGGTCGTCGCGAGTTCGGGCATTGCGATTGTCATCGGCGCTGTGCTCGCCATCGTCATTGCGTTCGGCGTTGCGTACGCGGTGATCACGCTGACCGACTTGCTCAAGCAGTGACCATCCCCGATCGCCGAGCGGTGGCGATTGCTGGCCACACTGGAGACTCCGCGGTCGCCGCGGCCGGCCTGACGGGCGACGCTGTCGTTCGGGCAACTGCCCTCGGCGCACTCGAGCGGCTTGAGGAATTGACCGACGAGCAGATCATCACGGCGCTCCGTGACGACGACGCTCGGGTCCGCCGACGCGCCGCCGAGGTCGCAGCAGCACATCCCGCCGTTGATCTCGTGCCGACGCTCGAGGATGCCGATCCGAATGTGGTGGAAACCGCTGCGTGGGCGTGTGGCGAGCACGAGTCGAATCGGCCCGAGGTGGTTCATCGGCTCATCGAACTGTCGGCCGACGCTGCCGAACCACTCGTTCGTGAAGCGGCCGTCGCCGCGCTGGGCGCCATCGGTGACCCGGCCGCGATCGACGTGATCATCGCCGCAACGTCTGACAAGCCGGCGGTCCGTCGCCGCGCGGTCCTCGCACTGGCGCCATTCGAAGGCGAGCACGTCGATGCCGCCATCGACCGTGCTCTCGAGGATCGCGACTGGCAAGTCCGCCAAGCCGCCGAAGACCTCCGCCGCGCCCAGTCCTGATTGATCGTCAGAATTTGTAGCGGTAGACGTTGGTGTTGCGGGCTTCGAAGCCGATGCGTTGATAGAGCCGGTTCGCTGCTTCTCGCGACGGGCGGCTGGTGAGACTCACGTCCTTGGCGCCTCGCGATTGCGCTTCGGCGAGCGCGGCTTGATTCAGGAGGCGCCCAACGCCGTGTCCACGCGCCGCATCATCGACGACAACGTCTTCGATCCATGCCTTCAGACCGGTGGGAATTCGGTAGAACGCGAGCGTCAGGCTGCCGACAATGGCCCCATCGACGCGAGCGGTGAACAGCACAGTGTCGTCGCCGTCGACCAGCACTCGGAGTTGGTCGGCGTCAGGTGGCGGAGACGATTGCGACAACTGCGGAATCAGGTGCGCGAACGCGGCAACCAACTCGTCGTCGACGACCGTCGCCACGGCGACTGACGCACCGCTCGTCGGTTCGGCGCGCGCAGTTGGCGACGCAGGAACGGATGGGGACTCGCTCGACTCACTCACGGTCACTGGACGGTAGCGTGGTTCTTGTGGGGACCGAGCATGTTCGATGGCTGTCCGAACCGACACTGACGCGCCCAGTGCTGATCGCTGGGTTCACCGGTTGGAACGACGCAGGTGACGCATCGTCACTTGCGCTGCGCACGATGATTGAGGCATGGGGCGCCGATGCGCTCGCCGAAATCGACCCGGAGCCGTTCACCGATTTCGCCACGGTCCGGCCGCAGGTGAAGCTCGACGACGACCGTCAACGCAGCATCGTCTGGCCGACGGTCGGCGTGTGGTCGGTCTCGTTGCCCGGCACGGACGTCATCTTGATCCTGGGGCCCGAGCCAGCCCTCCGCTGGCGAGCGTTCTCCGACCAGATCGTGGGCATCTGCGATCGTTTCGGAGTGACCATGGCGGTCTCACTTGGTGCGCTGCTCGCCGACGTGCCACATTCGCGGCCAGTGCCGCTCATCGGCACCGCCACCGACGACACGCTCATCGAGCGCTTCGAACTGCAACGGTCCCAGTACGAGGGCCCCACCGGCATCGTTGGTGTCTTGCACGACGCACTGCACCGTGCGGGCCTGGCCACCGCATCACTCTGGGCCGCGGTGCCCGGCTATGCATCGCAAGTGCCCTCACCGAAAGCAGCCATGGCCCTCGTCGAGCGTGCGTGCACGATGATCGGCACTCCAGCGCCACTGCAGTCCCTCGCCACGGGAGCAGCCGAATACGACGCCCGCGTCGCAGCATTGATTGGCGACGACGACGACATGGTCGAGTACCTGTCGCGGCTCGAAGAGATCGCCGACGACGTCAAGGGCGACGACGGGTCGATCGACACCGCTGAACCGGTCGACCCCGAAGAACTGATGAACGAAGTCGAGCAGTTCCTCCGCGAACAGGAATAACTGTCCCGTCAGCCGGGTCAGTCGGCCTCGCGCCAGATCGGGGTGCGCACGTCATCGAACGTGGCAGGTGCCTGCACACCGTTGATCGCGTCGAACGCCATTGATGACCACCATCCGGCCCCGGCCGTGGCCTCCGGGAGCTCACCCTTCGGGAACCAGCCGACATCGGCGGTCTCGAGCGGGTGCGGCTGGAGTGCGCCGCCAATCGCCTGACAGTGAAAGAGCAACATGTACATGCCGAAGCGGCTGAAACCCATCCGCTGGCCATCGACCACACCGAGGAGTCGCGTCGGCTCGCACTCGATGCCGGTCTCTTCGTGCACTTCCTTCACCGCCACTTCCGCTGGTGAATAACCGACATCGGCCCAGCCAGTGGGGTACAACCAGATCCCTGAGTCCTTGCGTTGGACGAGGAGGATCTCACCGTCGTCGTTGCCGACAATCGCACCGATCGCCACCTTCGGGGTGACGTAGCCGGGCACACCTTCGCCAATCGACTCGACCCACTCCCCGACGAACTCGTCACGAACGCTCTCGCTGCCCGCATCACCCTGCGACGCCGCCTTGATGTCGCCCGCTACGTGCAAGACCTCTTCGAATCGCTCTCGCTCGTAGAGGTTCTCGGTGAACCCCATCCCGGTACGCGCAATGCCGGCAAGTGCCTCGCTCCACCGCGACAAATCACGCGCCAAGTCGTTCGCCAAGTCGGGCGTCGGGTCGTCGTCAGCGGTGGTCACGGACTCGGACGCTACGACATGGATTCAACCGGCGAGTCATCCGCCGATCGATGTCAGCCGATCACGCCACTGCATGCAGCAATGCGCGCTGAATCTCCTTGCGGTGAAACTTGTCGGTCACCAGGTCGCCAGCAGACGTCCGGACGTAGAACGTGTCGACCACTTCCATGCCGATGGTCTGCACGCTGGCGTGGCGGATGTCGAGGCCGAGCTCGCCGATGGCCTTGGTGATCCGGTGCAGGATGCCGATTTTGGTGACGGCTCGGACCTCGATCACGGTCGCGTTGCTCGACGCGTCGTCATGAAAGACGACCTTCGGCGGCCCAGGCTGTTCGGCCTGCGTACGTCGCCGGCGCCGATAGGTCTTGGCTCGCTCGACAAGACGCGATTCGATCGCCAGTTGGTGGGCCAACGCTCGTGACAGATCCGTCTTCAGCGACCGCCAGTTCATACCGGCCTCGGGCAGCACGATGCGGAACTGCGACGCCGCCATGCCTTGCTCGTCGGAATGCGCGCTGGCGGTGAGCACGTCGAGGCCGTGCAGCGAGAGCACACCTGCGACTTGGCTGAAGACGCCCGCTGAGTCCGGGCTGACGACGGTAATCAGGTCGTCGCGCCGGCCGACCGCGACTTCCGCGGCGGCCATGAGCAGCAATGTCTCGGCGTCAGGAAACAGTCGCCACGTGACCTCCGCGACGTCACCGCCGCCGAGCACGTGCCGCACTCGCGCCGCGAGCTCATTGACCAGTTCTTCCTTCCACGATCCCCATGCCGATGGACCGGTGGCAAGCGAGTCGGCCTCGGTGAGCGCGTGCAACAGATCGAGCCGCTCGACGGTGCCGAGAGCGTCGGCAACCTGACTGATCGTCGCCTCGTCGGTCAAGTCGCGGCGAGACGCGACGTCGGGAAGAAGCAGATGGTGCTCGACCATTGCGACGAGCGTGTCGACGTCGGCCGAGGTGAGGCCGAGCTTCGGGCCGACCTGGCGAACCAGGTCCATACCGACGATCGTGTGGTCGCCCGGATACCCCTTGCCCAAGTCGTGGAAGAGCGCGCCGAGCACCAAGAGGTCGGGCCGCGAGACACGCTCGACGAGTTCGGAGGCGTTGGCCGCCGCCTCCCACAAGTGACGGTCCACCGTGAAGCGGTGATAGGCGTTGCGCTGCGGCTTCGACCGGTTCGGCTCCCACTCGGGCAACAGACGAGCAAACAGCTCGCGCTGGTCGAGCGCCTCGAGCACCCGAATCGCCCGGTGCCCTTCGAGGAGGAGCGCGACCAGTTTGTCCTTCGCGCCGACCGGCCACGTTCCCGTCCACGGAGCGAGTTCTGCGTGCAGGCGATCGAGTGTCGACCGTCCAATGCGGCAGTCGTTGCGCGCTGCCGCGACGGCGGCCTGCAGCACCAGCGTCGGATCGGACGAAGGGTTCGCAATGTCGGAGAGTTCGATCTCGCCGTTGCGCAGCACGATGCCCGACGAAATTGCACGGTCCGGTGGGCGATCATCGCTCGCCACCGATCGCCCCCAGTTCTCGTCGACGAGCCAGGCGATGGTTCGGCCGGCGGCAGCGACGTCGGCCATCAGCGCGTCGGCGTCGTCCCACCCGCCTGTTGCCGATGCAGCGTCTTGGTCTTCGAGGCGCAGCACATCGCCGGCGCGCTGCGTGGAGAGGTGCAGCGCGACGCGGACGCCCAGCAACGTGTCGTAGCAACGATCGAGCTCGACGAGATCCTCGGGAAGCACGGCCAGGTCGCTCTCGCGCGCCCACATCAAGGACTGCACGTCGCGGAGCCCTCCGTGCCCAATCTTCAGATCAGGCTCGAGACGGTAGGCCACGTCGCCCGCCTGGACCTGGCGCTCGCGCACTCGTGAACGGAGCCCACCGAGGAATCGGTCGGCGTGCGTGGCCCACGACGTCCGACCGCGCTCGATGACTTCCCCCGCAAGCGACTCATCGCCTCCCAGCCAGCGGGCAGTCAGCAGCGCTGTGGCCGAGTCGAGGTCGTCGGCCGCGAGCGTCATGGTCTCCTTCACGCTGCGCACGGCATGACCGAGCTTGATGCCGGCGTCCCACATCGGATACCAAAGCGCGCTCGCAATCGGCTCGATGGCCGCCATTGCCTTCTTACCCTTGACGTCGTGCACGAGTAGCACATCGAGGTCGCTGTACGGCGCGAGCTCACCGCGCCCGTAACCGCCCACCGCGAGGACGGAGACGCGTCCCTTGACGTCCGGGTTGGTCTCCACTGCCTGCGCAAAGAGGTGACGAACCCATTCGTCGGTCAGGTCCGAAAGTGTGCGGCAGTAGGCGAGGCCGCCACCACGGAGCCCTATGGCACCCACACCAGCCGAACGCGCCTGTTCGAGGTGGGCAGCGCGGTCAGCCGCGGTGAAGGAGGGCGCGGCGCCAGCAGTCACTCGACGACGACGGCGAGTGCGAGGACGGCGAGCCGGATGCCGTCCTTTTCGGAGGTTGCCACGATCGGGAGGATGCGAGTTGATGCGTCGATGACGAGATCATAGGCGTCGACATCGATCCCGAAGTTGTTGTCGTAGCAAGGATTTTGGTCACCGGTGATCGTGCTGCCCGCTCACCCTCGATGGCAAACGTGTCCTCGGGCGAGAACCACCGCAGCGCCAGCGGCGAGGAGCAGCGCACCGAAGATTGCGGCGAACGCAACGCGGCGGCACGGATCGTCCGGGTCGACAAGCGCGGCTGCGGGCCGGACGCCCGACGCCTGGCGATATCGCTCGACTGTCATCTTGGCGAGTTCGGGCACGACAGCTGCGGGCAGCAACGTCGACAGCTCACGACTCACCGCGACGCGTCGCACGCACGAATCGCAGCCGGACGATTGGCCCTCGGTGCCGGGCCCGCCCTTCAGGTGATCGTCGACCAGGCGCTGCTCATGCGCCGACACCGTCGAGCGAAGTGAACCGCCGAGCAGCGAGATGATCGGTGCGCAACCGGGGGCCACCTCGCTGTGCGCCCGTTGGTCGAGGAGGGAGGCCTCGAACAGCCCCGCCTCGGCACGTTGCACCACCGAGGCGGCGTCGTTCGCCGCACGTCCGAGCAACAGTGCGTATTCGGCAGTGGTTTGCTGCTCGACCACGCGATGCCACAGGGCGGTCTGCCAAGGCTCAGGCAGCGTCGCGAAGGCACGCGCGACCGAGGCCAAGTCGTGGAGACCGACGCTGTGTTCGCCAGTGCCGGGGAGTTCGAGATGTTCGACGGACTCGTCAACGTCGGTGCCCGGGCCATAGGTCCCTCCGGTGAGCTTCGCCAGCAACCGGGCACGGACGGCATGAACACCGTCTCCATCGCTCGTGGTGGCAGCACCGATGTCCACGCGAAGCGCCTCGAGGGCGCGGGCGACGACCTTCTTGCTGCCGAACTTACGACCAACTTTCGCGACACCGGTGACCGCTGCTGCATGCCGACGAATCAATTCGTCCCACGCTCCGGACATGCCATCCCGCGCACCATCAACGAGCTGTCCATCGCTGGGAAGTGGTGGTGGTTGGTCCATCAGGGTCTCGGTGATGTCGTTGGCCGGGCGGGGCGCGCCCCGACAAAACGATCAGCTTGCTGTCATCAAGTATCGGCCATCTCAACGAAGAGCACGAGAGTTTCAAGAGACTCTGGTCGAGATCCAGGGTGGATATCAGTCGCCTCATGCCCAGCGACGTGTCACCGCGCCTTCTACTGTGCAGCCCAATGGGTCGATTCCGCGGTCTCCACGTGCGTCGCCACGCTGTCGTCGCGCTGGTGGTCGCCACGGCTGCCTGCACGCCGGGAAGCGATGCGACACCCGAGACGACACAACCCGCAAGTACGACCACCATTCCGGTGCTCGATCAATCAGATGGCATCCTCACCATCGGGCTCCTGTTGCCGTCGTCCAACCCGACCCTGGGGCAGGGTTTGATCGATGCTGCCAACATCGCTGTGGACCGGATCAACGAAGCCGGCGGCGTCCTCGGCCGCAACGTCCGAGTCATCGAACAAGACGAAGGTCTGGGCGACGGCACTGCTGCTGCAAGCATCGCTGCGCTCCTCGAGTCGAACGTGCGTGTCGACGCGGTCATCGGCCCGTCGTCATCGCTGACCGCACTGAGCGAACTCGACACGCTGGTCGCAGCAGGTATCCCATCCTGCTCGCCCACGGCGACGGCGCTCGCGCTCGACGACTTCCCCGACGAGCGATTGTTCTTCCGCACGGTGCCCAGCGACTCGCTCCAAGCCGTCGCCGTCGCCGACCTCGCAGAGCGGACCGGCGTGCAGGACGTCGCCGTCGTGTACATCGACGATGCATACGGCCGACCATTCGCGACCGCCGTCGAGGAAGCGCTCGCCGCGGGCACCCGATCGGTGAGCCGTGTCGAGACCTACGGTTTCGTCCGGACCGATGGCGATCTCACCGACAAGGCCCAGAAAGTCGCCGACTCAGGGGCGCGCGTGGTGATCCTGCTCGCTGGGAGTGATGACGGCGCAGCGTTCCTCGAGGCACTCGACGACACCAGCTTCGGGTCGATCACCGACATCATCGTCAACGACGCCCTGCGCGATCCGAGCATCACACAGCGAATCGAGGCATTGGATCCTGCACTGCGCGGGCTGGTCCGTGGCGTCGCTCCGCAGGCGCAGTCGAACGACGAAGACCGCCCCTTCGACCCACCCGGCCTCTTTGCGGCCCAGGCATTCGACTGTGTCAACCTCATCGCACTCGCCGCGTATTCGGTCGACAGCGACGACCCGGCGGAGTTTGCCTCACAGATTCCGGCGCTCACCGTCGGAGGTCGCGTCTGCGTGTCGTTCGAGGCGTGTTCCTCGCTGCTCGACGAACCGCTCGACATCAACTACAACGGGCCTGACGGCATCACCGAACTTCTGGTCGTTGGTGACCCGGCGCGAGCTCGATTCGACGTGTTCCGCTTCGACGACACCGGTCGCGCAGAGTTCGACCAAGCCTTGGTCGTCACCCGCCGCTGACCCCAGAACGCGATGAGTTTCGGGGCGGGCAGCGCGCGGCCAGACTCATTGCCTGGGCGATGTCAGAGGATGTTGTCGACGTATTCGAGGTAGCCGACATAGAAGGCACCGAATTCGCCATACAGCGCGGAGCCCTCGTCGAAGCGCATCGTGTAGACGACGTCCTTGATCACGTCGGGGCTCTTGGCGAACAGGGTGACGCCCCACTCGAAGTCGTCCAGACCGGTGGACCCGGAGATGACCTGGGCCACCTTGCCGGCAAACGTTCGCCCACTCTTGCCGTGCTCCATCATCATTTCCTGACGACGGTCGTACGGGGTGGCGAACCAGTTGGCCGCGGCCTCGCGCTTCTTGCTCATCGGGTAGAAACAGAAGGCATTCAGACCCTCAGGCGGGATCGTCGGCGTGAGCCGTGCCCGCAGCATCTCTTCCGGCATGCCCTTGGCGTACTCGGACACCTCGGTGATCGACACATAGCTGTCGACGATGTCGAGGCCCGCTTTGGTGAGATTGGTCTGCAGCGCTCGCAGGGTGCGCCAGTCAGCGCACAGCGCCATGAAGGCGACATCGCACTTGTGACCGAGCATTGCTGCGGTGATCACCTGACAGTCGGCACCCTCAGCGGTCTGCACCGCAGCAAGGACCGCCTCACGATCGAGGTCCGGGGTCGGCTTGGCGAACAGATGCACGACGCTCAGGCCGTCTTCCATCAACATTCGCTCACGCTATCGCCGCCGACCAAACAGCTCTGTGACATCTCATCGGAACGGATCGTCGCACCCACAGCGCACAGCCCCGCCGCTCACCTACAAAGGAGAGCGACGGGGCTGCTGCCCAGCGGGTGGAGTTCTGATCAGCTGATGTCGAACCGCCGGCGAAGCCGAACGTTTCGAAGCCCATCGATTCAAGGGCAACGTTGCCCGTGAGCACGAGGAGGTCGGCCCAGATGGAGTTGCCGTACTTCTGCTTGATCGGTTGCAGCAAGGCGCGTGCCTTGTCGAGGCTGACGTTGTCGGGCCAGCTGTTGAGCGGTGCGAAGCGCTGCGAACCGGTGGCGCCGCCACCGCGTCCGTCTTCGGTGCGGTAGGTGCCTGCCGCGTGCCACGACATGCGGATGAAGAAGGGCCCGTAGTGGCCGTAGTCGGCGGGCCACCACTCCTTCGAGTCAGTCATCATCGCGGTGAGGGCAGCCTTCAGCGCGTTGCAGTCGAGTCCGAGGAATGCTTCGCCGTAGTCGAAGTCGTCGCCCAACGGGTTGGACGCCGGGGCGTGCTGGTGCAGGGACCGGAGGTCGAGTTGGTTCGGCCACCAGTGCTGGGTGGCCGTCTGGCCCTTGCCGGTGTGGCCGGCATTGGGGCCGCTCATGACGGGGCATCCGCCCGTCGTTTCGTTCGTCCCAGTCATCTGTTGCTCCTCGCGGTTGGTGCGGTGGTGCTTGGTGGTGGGGAGAATGGGTGTTCAGGCGGTGGTCGCGTTGGCGCGGCAGGAGGGGCAGCGGCCCCAATACACGACTTCGGCTTCGTCGATCTCGAGGCCGTGGTCGATGTTGGCCGTGAGACAGGGAACCTCGCCGGTGGCGCAGTCGATGTCGAACATCAGGCCACAGCCGCGGCAGATCAGGTGATGGTGGTTGTCGCCGACACGGTCTTCGAATCGGACAGGCGAACCAGCGGGTTGGATCCGTCGGACGAGTCCTTGTCGGCGAGAACACCGAGCGTGTCGTACACGGCCTGACGTGAGATCGACCCGATCACTTCACGGACTCGCTTGGCGGGCCGTTTTCAGCCCGAGGCGAAACGGACTGGGCTACTCGGCGGCGGGGAGACGTTCGGGCGCGTAGACGTTGAACGTTGTGCCGCGCACGAAGCCAGCGAGCACAAGTCCCGCGCGCCGCGCCGCGCCGACCGCCAACGATGTCGGGGCACTGACCGCCACGAGTGTGGAGAATCCAGCGGCCCACGCCTTCTGCACCATTTCGATGCTGGCCCGACCGCTGACGAACAGCCCCAGCCCGGTCGCGGGAATCGAGCGAGCCGGGTCGAGCAGCATCGAACCGATCACCTTGTCGACGGCGTTGTGTCGGCCGACGTCTTCACGCATCACGAGGATCTCGCCTTCCGCGGTGAAGGCCGCAGCGGCATGCACCGAACCCGTTCGTTCAAACAGACCCTGCGTGCTGAGCACGCGATCAGGCATGCCGGCAAGGACGTCGAGATCGATGGGTGGCGTGGCCGGGAGCGGATCAAGGCGTTCGTACAGGTCGTCCAGTTGCTGGCTGCCGCACCACCCACAGCTCGATGACACGTTGCCCAGTCGAGGCGTCGGCTCAGGCGCTCGGCCGCCAGTCTCGACGGTCACGATGTTGAACTCGCTGTCGACAGCGCTGCCGTCGGCGCAGTATCGAACACCTGTGATGGGCGCACCGGCGAGCAGCCCCTCGGTGAAACAGAAGCCGCTCGCCAACTCGTAGTCGTTCCCGGGCGTCCGCATCGTGGTCGCCACGAGCGCCCCATCGAGCTGCATCGACATCGGCTCCTCGACAATCAGTTCGTCGGGGCCGCGACTGGTCGAGCGCTCGTCGCCAAGACCTGTCACCTTCGTGACGATCATTCGCTCGGATCGTCGCCGTGCCATCACCGCAGGCTACGGCAGCGTCCAGTCTTCTTCGGCGGGGTCAGGCGGTTGAAGCGAGGTAACGCAGCCACGCACGAGCAGCGCGCACCTCACTGCCTGGCGACGAGTGAAAGTAGAGCGACGGCTCGACCAACTCGAGTTCGAGCAGCACCGGCCCCGTTGGCGTCGGAACCAGGTCGACACGGGCGTATGCAAGCGGACCGATCGCCCGTACGGAGGAGCTCCGCAGCACCGCATCGGCCAGCGCACGCTCGTCGTCGCTCGCGGTACAACCGTCGATCTCCTCCTTGGCAAAGAAGCCACCCTCTTGCTCAATGTTCGCGGAGGTCAGGATCGCGCCCTTGCTGAAGGCGTGGTCATAGGACAGCTCGCCGCCCTCGCCCAGGTACACCAGCGCGGTCTCAGCGTGTTCGTCGATCATGTCAAGGTACGGCTGCACCATGGCGGCATGACCCTCGCGATGCAGGACAGCGACGTGGCCGGTGACCTCGTCCGGAGCGCAACGGCGGGCACCGTTCGAGCCGGCCCCGACGGCCGGCTTCACCACGAACACGTCGACAGCCGCGTCAAGGTCA
>CAXMZV010000060.1:0-12357 GCA_964199985.1 Candidatus Ilumatobacter isfjordensis
AATCAATCGCGAACCTAGCGAGGTCGACGGTCACGCACCGTCAGTGCAAGGCTGAGGAGATGGACATCGATGTTGCCTCAGTCGACTACGCGCTCAGCACGACACGGGCGGTGCGGCGGCGGCTCGATCTCGAACGCGAGGTCGACGAGCAGATCATCCTCGACTGCATCGACGTCGCCGAGCAGGCACCAACTGGCGGCAATCTGTCGAGTCGGCGCTGGCTCCTGATCCGCGACCCGAATGTAAAAGAAGGTCTCGCCGAGATCTACCAGCGCGGGGCAGGACAGTGGATGGTCAGCGCCGCAGAGCGGCTCGCTGGGAGCGGCCATCGCCAGGAGCAGAACATGGCATCAGCCGCCTACCTCGCCGAGCACCTCGCGGAGGTCCCCGCGATCGTGATCCCGACGATCATCGGACGCCACGACGGCAGCGGACGGCCCGGCCTCTTCGACTCGGTCATTCAGGCCGGTTGGAGTTTCTGTGTGGCGCTCCGGGCACGCGGGCTCGGCACTGCCTGGGTCACGGCAGTGCTCGCTGAACAGGATGCGGTCAAGGAGTTGCTCGGCATTCCCGGCCACATGACCGAGATTGCGATGTTCCCCGTTGCGTGGACGAAGGGCACAGATTTTGCGCTGGCCCCGCGCCATCCCGCACGATCGGTGACGTACTTCGACAGCTTCGAGCGCACCTTCGAGTCGGGTCCGAGCGATCCAGTTCACCTGGCCGACGGGCCGGGCACGATTGCCGAGATCGACATCGACGCGCCGCCCTCCGCCATCTGGCCCGTGATCACCGACATCGACTTGTCGGCCGCGTATTCGCCCGAGTTCCAGGGCGCCGAATGGATCGACCCCGACGCACCAATCGGCGTCGGGTCCTCGTTCATCGGGACCAACTACAACGACGCGTTCGGTCAGTTCAAGGTCCCGTCGTTCATCGACACGTTCGACGAGAACGTGGCCTTCGGCTGGCGCACATCCGACATGGACAACCCCGGTGCACGATGGCGGTTCGACCTCGAGTCCTCTGGCTCGACCACGCGGTTGCGTTACTCGATGATCCTCGGACCAGGACCGTCAGGGTTGACCATGGCGATCGACTCGATGCCCGACAAGGAGGACCGCATCATCAACCGGCGCGTGCGCCTCCAGCACACTGCGATGCTGCAGGTGGTGGCCGGTGTCAAACGGACCGTTGAGAGCGCGGGGTCCTGATCACTCCACGGGCGTCTGTGTTCGCCAACGTGCGGAGATGAAACAGGTGGATGCTCGTCGTGACGACATTCGTGATCACGATGGGCCACGCGCCCAGGGCAATGCCGTACGCGACGAAGGTTGCAGATCCAATCAGCCCGAACGAGCGCAGCCACACCACCGAACGCATCGTGACCGCAAGCACGATGAGTGCGGAACCGCCGAAACCAAGGAGATGCACCATCATGAACACGAGCGCGCACAGGGCTCGGTGATACATCGAGGTGAGAATTCTTGGTTCGCCACGGTCCGGGCCGAACCCGGGCCGACGACGGAATCAGTCGCCGAGGCGCTCGCCGTCGCTGCCGAAGAGATGCACCGGACCGGCGATCTCGACCGAGATGTTGTCGCCACGGCCGACGGTCGACGAACCATCTTGTCGCACGACGATGAGCTCGTCGGCCCCTTGGTGGGACACACGGAGGTGCACGAATGCCTCCGACCCGAGCTCTTCGACCACGGTGACGACACCGCTGACACCACTGTCGGTGAAACGGAGATGTTCGGGCCGCACACCGACCGAGAAGTTCTCGTCGCTCTGGTCGCGCATCGCGGCCGCAGCGGCGTCGGGCAGGGTGACCACCGTGCCAGCGAGACGCAGCTCGCCGTCGGTGCGGGCGATGTCGACAAGATTCATCGCGGGTGAACCAATGAATCCGGCCACGAATCGATTCTTCGGCGCACTGTACAGAATGCGTGGCGTGTCGACCTGCTGCAGAATGCCGTCTTTCAACACCGCCACGCGATGACCCATGGTCATGGCTTCGACCTGGTCGTGTGTGACGTAGACCATCGTGGTGCCGAGCCGAGCCTGGAGGTCGGCGAGTTCGGTGCGCGTCTGCACCCGCAACTTGGCATCGAGGTTCGACAGCGGCTCGTCCATCAGGAACGCCTGCGGGCTCCGGACAATCGCACGACCCATGGCCACCCGTTGACGCTGACCGCCCGACAGGTTCTTCGGCTTGCGGTCGGGGTAGGGCTCGAGGTCGAGAATGCGCGCAGCCTCTTCGACCTGCTTGCGACGCTCAGCCTTCGGCACTTTGGCCTGCTTGAGCGCGAAACCCATGTTCTCGGCGACCGTCATCGACGGATACAACGCATAGTTCTGAAATACCATGGCGATGCCGCGATCTTGCGGCGGCTTCAAGGTGACGTCGACATCATTGATGAAGACGCTGCCCTTATTGACCGTTTCGAGGCCGGCGAGCATGCGCAGGGCGGTCGACTTGCCGGAACCTGACGGACCCACGAGGACGAGCAACTCGCCGTCGGCGATGTCGAGGTCGAGCGCATCGACGGCGGGGATCTCGCTACCGGGATAGATCCGGCTTGCTGCTTCGTACCGTACTTCAGCCATTGTTCGAGCCCTTCTGGATGTTCGACATGTTCGGGAATCTCACTTGATTGCGCCCATTGCCAGACCGCGGATCATGCGTTCTGCGCGACCCAGCCAGCCAGTACGACCGGCAAAGTGGCCAGCACCGATGCGGCCGAGATCTTGGCGAGGAAGCTGCCGCGGCCGCTCTCCTGCGAGGCGACCCAGACCGGGAGGGTCGACCCTTCGACGGGGTTGAGTTGGACGGCGAGGAAGAACTCGTTCCATGCGAAGATCACGCACAGCAACGCAGTGGCGGCGAGGCCGGGTGCGACGATCGGCAGAATGACCTGCCTGATCTGACCGATCAGGCTGCAGCCGTCGATCTGGGCTGCCTCGATCAGTTCCTTCGGCACTTCAGCAAAGAATGAGCGCAGCATCCAGACGGCAAGCGGCAGATTCATCGCTGTGTAGAGGATGATCAGCACGGTGCGGGTGTTGAGCAGGTCCAGGCACCAACGATCGGCAGAAATTTCGTGGAGATGAAGAAGAACAGCACGTCGCGCCACTTGCGCATCGGTCGGATCGCCAGGGAGTAGGCGGCGGGCACGGCCAGCACGATCACGAGCGCCGTCGAGATCAGCACGATCCAGAACGAGTTCGCGAACGCCTCCTTGAACGACAGGAGGCCGGGAGTCTCCTCGGTGACCTCGGAGAAGCGGTCGAGGGTCGGGTCAAAGAAGAGCTTCGGGCTGCTGTTGGCATCGAGTTCATCTTTGAACCCATTGAGCGCGAGCCAGAAGAGCGGGAAGAAGAACACGAGACCGACGACCCACGTGAGCAAGCCGAGCAGTGTGGAGGCGAGGCGGTTCTGGCCGAGGATCGGCTCGGACTTCACCGGCCGAAGCCGCGAGAGCACGCTCGTCATACCGCTTCTCCTTCGAGGAGGTTGGAGAGCACTCGCAAACCAATGTTGGCGATGATGATCGATGCGATCACCACGACGATCGAGTAGGCCGAAGCGAGGCCGAACTGGTTGCCACCGCCGATCGACCGTTGGGCGATGTAGTACGGCAGGTTCTTGGAGCCGGGGGCCCCGCCGGTGATCACTTCGATCTGGTCGTACACCTGCACGAGGTAGATCGCACCGAGCAGTGTGCCGAGCTCGAGGTAGGGGCGGAGCTGGGGAAAGGTGATCTGGCGGAACATGCCGACCGACGTGGCGCCATCGACACGGGCTGCTTCGAGCACCGATGTGTCCTGGCCTTGCAGGCCCGCCAGCACGATCAACATCATGAACGGACTCCACTGCCAAACCAGCACGACCACGACGGATTGGAATGGATACCTGGTCGCAAACTCGATCGGCTCGGCGCCAAAGAGTTCGATGATCCAGTTCAACACGCCGAACGTGGCGCTGAACATCTGCGACTTCCAGAGGAAGCCGGCAACAACGGGCATGATCAGGAAGGGGGTAATCAGGAGCGTGCGAACGAAACCTTGGCCGAAGAACTTTCGGTCGAGCAGCAAGGCGAGGCCGGTGCCGACGATCACCGAGAAGTTGCGTACGCGGCTGAACGTCAACGACAGCAAACGGAGATTCTCACTCGTCTCCTGCCACGGGCGCGCGACATCCGGTGCATGGGCTCAGCCGCCCTCAATCTCTGCTGGGTCGGCTGCGGCCGACTCGACGAGTACTACGAACAAGACACGAAGCCCTATGACTATGCGGCGGGCGCGTTGATCGCCGCCGAGGCCGGGGCTCGCGTCGAGGTCCCAGCGCAGAACGAGCTGGATCTCTCGATTGCTACTGCGCCGTCGATCTTCGTCAGCTCATCGACGGCTGACGGCTGCCCGGATCCTCTCCCGCCCGGCAGGTGCCGCCGGTCCGTCAGAGTGTCAGGACTGATCAGCAGGCTCGATCGCACGACGTCAGCGGCCGGGTCTCCGACCGATGCGTCGAACCAATCGATGACGACGAGCCCGGCCGGTCCAATGAGGATGTTGCCCGGGTGGAGATCACCGTGCAGCAGGGCCGCGCCGCGCGGCAGTTGGTGAACGACATCGATCGCTCGGCGTCGGAGACAACGTCGACCTCGGCGATCTTGCTGCACATTCGATCGACGGTTGCCGGCAGGCGGTCGGGGACGCCTGCGCGGTGGATGGTGCGCTGGATCTCCGCGAACTGACGGACCAACAAACCAACTGCCGCGCGATCCTGCGACATGAGCTCACATCGTGGGGCCGTCGATCAATTCGAAGATGATGGTCGGACAACCGTCGACGACGGTGACGTCGAGCACCTCGGGTGCGGGACGCCCAAGGTCCGGACGGATTCGGTGAGCGAGGCTTCGACCGCGGCCCAATGATCGGGAACTCGCGGCCCCAGCACCTTGGCAACCGCATCGTTGCCGTAGCGATAGACCTTCGAGGTCCGTCCGACAGCAAAAAGCGATCCGATCACGACAGAGAGCTTCTCACGTTAAGGCGACCCGGACCGGATCGTCGTTGACGCTGCGTCCGCTACTTTGGGGCGATGGCTTCGGCTGCGAATGTGTTCTGGGATTGCGCAGCGCAACTCTTCGGCCGCGATGGCGTTGAAGAGTCGACGATGTTCGGATTCCGTTGTCTCCGCGTCGAGAATCAATTCGTCGGGATGCCAGCGAACGAGCAGTTGTGGGTGAAGCTGCCGGAAGATCGCGTCAATCAGTTGATCGACGATGGTGTCGGCGAGGTGTGCATGCCGAACGGTCGCCGCTTCCGCGAGTGGGTCGGTATCCCCGACGCCGACGAAGCGTTGTGGCTTGCGCTGCTCACCGAGTCCATCGACTTCGTCCGTCCGTGACGACGCCGCTTGGCGGCCATCAACTTGAGGCACCGCCGGTGACATCTTCCCGGAACCTTGACTGTTCTCGAACCCTTTAGCAGCCGAATCATGTTCTGCACCGCTCGCGCGGTATCCCGAATCCCAACGGGGCCATCTCGGAAAGTCCGGGCTCTGGAGAACAGAAAGGGACAACATATGAAGTCCATCAAATGGAGGGGTGCGACGCCGCTCTACCGTGCAGGCGTCACTGTCGCCACGGTCGCAGGGCTGATTGCCGTCACCGGCGCACCAATGAAGTGGTGCTCGTTCGTCAGCATCGGCTGGTAATTCGACGACAGATTTCGCGATCACCGGTCGTCGGATGTGATTCCGATCACATCCGATGACCGGTGACCGGATTCCCTCACATCGCCCCCTGGACGAGATGACCCCCACATGACCTCGACGTCGCCATCGCAAGATCTGTCCGCGCCCATCGGCGCCGAGCAAGAGAAGTCGGCGCGGGCGCGTTCGGCCAGCGAGCGACACATCGACGTCTTCATCGCACTCGTCGCAACGACAGCCGTCGTGGCGATCGTGCTGACTGCATGGGTCGAGTTCTCGAACGGGATTTCACCGCGGATCAACTGGGCGCTCTACGCAGTCTTCGCGGTCCTGCTGCTCGTTGCCGAAACAACGCCCGCGACCTGGCTCAAGATGGCCACCGGTGGTGTGGTCACCCTGAGTTGGACGTTCGCCTTTTCGTTGGTGCTCCTCGGTAGCCCGACCCTTGCCGTCGTGGCACTGGCAATCACGACATTGCTCTCCGAATTCAAGTCGAAGAACGGCCTCCGCCGTGCCACGTTCAACTGCAGCCAGGTGTCGCTTGCGCTCGCCGCCGGAGGCCTCACACTGTTTGCATTCGGCATCGACGGCCCCATCACCGGTGTCCTCTCGATCCCGATCGTCACCGGTCTCGGCATTCTCGCGAGCGGCATCGTTGTGTTCGTGACGAACGGCGTAATTGTCTGCTACGTGATCTCGGTAGCCAACGGGGAACGCTTCAGGCGCACGATGCGCAATGGCTTCGCCGTCAGCATGACCGCGGACGGAGCGTTGCTCGCGATGGCCCCGATCTTCATTATCAGCCTCGAGTTCAGCTGGCTCATGCTGCCCTTGCTCGCCATCGCTGCTGCCATCGTCTACCAGAGCGCGGTGCAGGCACTCGATCGCACTCACGAGGCAAACCACGACCCGCTGACCGAACTCCGCAACCGTCGCTCGTTCATCGCCGCGGTCGACCAGTACCTCGCCGAACGCCCAGCCGACGAAACCGCAACCATGCTGCTCATTGACCTCGACGGGTTCAAGGGCATCAACGACCGACTCGGTCACCAGGTCGGCGACGGTGTGCTGCGAGCTTTTGCCGGGCGACTGTCCGACGGGCTGTCACCCTCCGCGATCGTCGCCCGGCTCGGCGGGGACGAGTTCGCGGCGCTGGTGCCCCATGTTCAGGGCGCCGACGCCTTGGATCTCAACGCTGTACGCGCAGATCTGGTCACTCCGATGACCATCGACGGGGTGCCCCTGTCTGTCGGTGCCAGCATCGGCTCGGCAACCTGCCCTCAGAATGGCGACAACAGTTCCGAGCTCCTGCATGCTGCCGACGTCGCCATGTATCGGGCGAAGCACTTCCAGACCGGAGTCGAACACCACGACGCAACAGCACCGGCGGACCGTGGTCGGAGGAGTCTGCTGCGTGCGCTCGCCGACGCCGTCGGTACCGATCAGTTCTCGCTGGAGTACGCGCCGTTGATGCACATCAGGGACGGTGCCGTTCTGTCGGTCGAAGCATTGCTGCAATGGAACCACCCGACGATTGGTGCGATGTGCATGGCGGAGTTCATCGGCATCGCCGAGTCGACCGATCTCATCGGCCCGATCACGGACTTCGTGATCGAACGGGCGGCACGAGACATCGTGGCCCTTGACGCGCCGACATTGGAACTCTCGATCAACGTGTCTGCCAGCGCGCTGCATCATCCGCAGTTCGCGAGGCGAACACTGTCGACGCTAGACCGGCTGCGACTTGATCCAGCTCGGCTGCAGCTGGAGATCACAGAACATGGTCTCGCCAGCGACCCGGAACGTTCACGCGCGGGCCTCGTCGAACTCCGCGCCGCAGGTGTTCGCATCGCGATCGACAACTTTGGAACCGGCTATTCGTCCTATCTCACGTTGCGCGATCAGAAGATCGATCGACTCAAGATCGACCAGACCTTCGTTGCCGGCATGAGCACGGCAGAGGAAGATCGAGTGATCGTGCAATCGGTGGTCGACCTCGGCCACGGTCTCGGCATCGACATCGTCGGCGTCGGCGTGGAAGACGCCGCCACACTGGCCGCGCTGACGACGATGGGGTGCGACGTGGCGCAGGGTGACCTGATCGCACCGGCGATGGGTGTCGCCGAACTCGAAGTGTGGATCGGCGAGGCGGCCTCCCACGGTCGCCTGTTGGCGATTCGATGATCCTCATCGTCGTCACGCTCGCTGGCGTGCTCAGTGTTGCGCTGACGGGACGTCGCCGGCTTCGCCGAATTGCCGTGCTGCCGTTGCATCACCTGTGGGTGGTCTGGCTTGCGATCGCAATGCAAATCGTCGTGTTCGGCGTGCTCGTCGACACGCTGTCCGACGGCGCGAGAAGCGTGCTGCACTTCGTGACGTACGCGTTGGCGTTGTCATTTCTCTGGTTCAATCGCCACATGCCGGGAGCACTGGCGATCGGTGCGGGCGCAGCATGCAATCTTGCTGCGATCACGGCGAATGGCGGCGTGATGCCTGCATCGCCGGAGGCATGGAGACGCGCCGGGTTCGATTCGATTCCCGAGCTCCAGAACGCAAACTCCCACGTCCTCGATTCGCCGAAACTGGCGTTCCTCGGTGACGTCTTCGCAGTGCCAGAAGCGTGGCCACTTTCCAACGTGTTCAGCGTCGGCGACGTCATCATCGCGGTCGCGGCGACCTACCTGGCACACCGCTGGTGTCGTCTGCCTCGCACGTCGAATGCGTGGCCTGCGCCCAGTGGCGGCGACTGTCAAGTTCCGGTAGCCGTGTTCCGGTTTGGCTTCGGTAGCGGTGTTCCAGTGCCGGAGGGGGTTTCAGGCGGCGTTGATTCGTGATGGTCGGCCGCCGGCGTTGGCGAATGCGCCGTTTTCTCGTGAGCGGTCGTGACGGATCGGGTGGACTTTCAACAGCTCGCCACCGGCGGAGATCTCGACGGTGGCGCCAACGATCGCGACCTGGACTTGTCGGCGGCAGTGTTTCTTGCTGATCCGATAGCCGTGGCCAGCGAAGCTGACGTTGCCCGATGAGTCGACCTTGCGCGTCACACTCTGGCCAACGGTTCCTTGCTTCGGACGAGGCCGCGATGCCCTCGCTTTGCGTGCCAGCGCCGGCTTCTCCTTCGCCGGCCGATGACGCTGCGCGTGGGTCGCGATCAGCACGCCTTGGTGATGGATCGACACGAGACCGTCAGCGACGGAGACGTCGACAGTTTCACCGTCGAGCCACACCCCGACCGGATGCAACACCGCAGCGAAACTGATCTTGCCGGTCCGCCCAACCTTGAGCGTCGTCGACGGCTCCACGGTCGGTTCGACCGGCACCACCGGTTCTGCGGCAGCGAGCCGGAAGCGTTCCCGCGGCACCACATCACCAATGCCTTGATGCCGGCGATCGTCGTTGTATTCATGCACCCACCCATCGAGCCGGGCCTGGGCGTCAGCCATCGACTCGAACACTTTGCCGTTCAAGAACTCGCGGCGCAACGTCCGATGCCACCGCTCCACCTTCCCAGTCGTCGTCGGCGAACGGGGCGCAGTCAGGATGTGTTTGATCCCGTTCTCCCGGCAGATCCGATCAAACAGCACCTCACCCTTGCCTGGCCCGAAACGACCGGTGAACACTTTGCCGTTGTCCGTCAAAATCTCTTGAGGCAACCATGAGAACGCATCGCATTGGCGAGTGCTTCGCACACCGGTCGCGCTGTCGCTCGCTGGACCACGTGGGCGGAGATGATGAATCTCGAGTGATCATCGACCCCCGACACGATCGACGCCTTCCAACCGTTCACCAACCGCACCCCGCCAACGACGTCCATCTGCCACAACTCCATCGACCGCGACCGTTCCCACCGTCGATAGTCGCCCTTCTTCCGGCGGCGCGCTTCGGGGACGATCAGCTGGTGACGGACCAAGCATCGATAGATCGCCGACAACGACGGCAACGGATCAACCTGCTCGGCTTCAATACGGAACCTGATCGTCCTCTGACCCCAACCCGGCTGCACCCGTCGCAACTCGATAATCCGCGCCTCGACCTCGACAGGCACCTGATGCGGACACGACAACGGCTTCGCCGACCCATCCGCCAAACCAGCCAGACCATCGGCCGCGTAACGGCGCAGCCATCGATGCACCGTCTGGCGCGTCACGACACAACGAAACGCCACGTCAGTGACCGACGCAAAGTCGTTGATCACCTCCAACACAGCTGCATAACGCTGCTCCACAAGCCTCAACTCCACCAACACGACGACGACCCTCTCCACGACTGATGAGAATGAACATCACCATCGAAGAGGGCTCAACTGCGGTTGTCGAGAACACGCGCGTCACACAGCTCCCGAAGCCACTGTCGCCCAGCTACCGGAGCCAGTCCGAAAAGTGGAACACACCAACCGAAACCAAAACGTCAAGCATGAACCGGAACAGCGCACCCAGTGGCGGCGACCTCGTCGACGATCCGGTGCCACCCCGAAAACCAGAAAGCCCCCGGCAGCTTCGCTACCAGGGGCTTTTCGGGTGGAGACGATGGGAATCGAACCCACGACATCTTGCTTGCAAAGCAGAGCGATCGAAATCTCGTGACCTGCGGAAATGGCCTCTGAACAGGGCTTTTGTCGCTCATCAACAACCCGTCGATGCCCGCTCCTGACGCCTGTTTCCCACTGCTTAATGTGCACGGAATGTGCAGGATTCTTCGGATCCCGACTTCTCGAACCCTCGCATCGCCATCGCTCACCACTACGTATCGACTACGATACCTTCCATGGAATTCGCTGCAGTGTTGAGATCGGCCCGAACAGCGGCGAATCTGACCCAGGCTGAACTCGCCGCGCTGACCGGGATCGCCCGTCCCAACATCGTCGCCTACGAAACCGGCCGGCGCGAACCACTCTTCACGACCGCCCGCGCGCTGATCAATGCCACACAGGCAACCTGGGAAATCATCACACCGATCCGCTGGCATTGGACCGCAACCCGACGGCCCTATGCGATCCCCTCACGACTCTGGCGTCTCCCCATCACTGACGCTCTCCGACAATTCGACGCTGGAACCCACCTGTGGTGGAGCGGACCGCCACGAACCTTCGACCTGGCGGTCCGATCGCAACGGCACCGGGCCTACGAGATCGTGCTCCGAGAAGGCCGACCCGACGACATCTCCGAGATCGTCGACGGACTCTTGCTCTGCGACGCTTGGCCCGACCTCATTCTCCCGAGCGAACTCAGAACGGCCTGGCAGCCCCTCATCGACCGCACGGTCGAGCAGCGATCAACGCCGGTGGCCGTGGCATGAGGACCCTCGACCCGGACCAACTCGAGGTGGCCAGGATCTTGTTCGCGCTCCCCAGCGCGACCGGCTTTGCCCTTGCCGGAGGATCTGCACTGCTGCTCAGCGGGGCCATCGAACGCCCGACACGCGACATCGACGCATTCATCGCGGCACAACCAGGAGTCGACCATGGCAACGTGCAGCCACTCGCTAACGAACTCGCAGCGGCGCTCGCCGCCAACGACTGGACGACCCACGTCGTCCGGTCTCACGTCACGTTCACACGGCTTGAAGCGACGCGGCAGGGCACCACTGTCGAAATCGGATCTCGCCGTCGACTCCGCACCGCTCTTTCCGATCCGAATGATCGACGGCCTTCCGGTGCTGACATCCCAGGACCTCGCCGCCCGAAAGATACTCGCCATCCTGGACCGTGCCGAGGGTCGCGACTTCACCGACCTCCACACACTCAGCCAGCGGCATCGGCGCGACGAAATCATCGCCTGGGCACAACGACTCGATGCCGGGCTCACCACCAGCGCGATCGCTCACTCCTTCGCCCATCTCGACCGCCTCGACGACAGCGAACTGCCGACCGAAGAGCCAGGCGTGGTCCGCGACGTGTTCGCCGGTTGGACGCTCGAACTCCGTCGCGACTGAGCTGGAAGCTCTCATCTCACTGCGCGTCGATCCGGCGGTCGTCGACCCATGCGGCGATCTCAGCCGCGTCGAAGCGGACGAACTTTCCGAGCTTGCAGAACGGGATTCGTCGCTCGTCCACCAAACGACGAATGAAGCGCGGGTTCACACTCAGCAGGACGGCAACCTCATTCACGTCGAGAAGTTGCAGCTCGGATTGTGGGCCGGGAGTCGATGAGCTCGTCATACAGATGTAAAGGCGATCAACGGATGTCGACGGGACAAGCCGGGCTGTCCGTGGCCGTTACGGTCATGCGATACCTCGACCACTTGACGGTCGCGAACGGATCGCAAGACGCCGTTGTAACTGGGCTCGCTCGGCTCGAAGTCGAGGGTCGGCCGGAGTGGGCCCGAGTGGTGCGTCAGGTTCGGTTCGTTCCACGAAGTCGTGCTCCGCACGCCAGCGCTCGACGTCTTCCACGACAAGTCCGAGTCGATCGAGGTCGAGGCCGGGCAGCTGGCCGGCATCGGCGTGAGTTTCGAGGTGGTGGACCAGCCAGGCGGGCCGCTTTCGAACCGCGAGGGCGACATCGTCTTTGCCGGACACGTCGAGGCGATCGGCGAGCTCGCGTCGGACGATCTCGGTCGCGGTCGTACGGAACGAGTGTGCGACTTCGTCCCAACGCGTCGGGTCGGTGGCGTCGGCACGAGACCCGATCACTCCAGGT
>CAXMZV010000061.1:0-12345 GCA_964199985.1 Candidatus Ilumatobacter isfjordensis
TACGACGGCATCGACCCAACCACCGGCAAGGAACGACGCCGATGGCAACTCGCCGGCACGTCGCGCGCCGACGCAGAAGCAATCGCCGAGTCCCTGACCGAGGCACCGGGGCTACCAATCGCGCTCAGCCGCGACGCTGCCACTCTGGCCGACTACTACCGGACCGCATGGCTTCCGAAACGCGCTCGATCGGTCCGTGCCACGACCGCGTACCGCTACGTCTGGATCATCGACCACTACATCAACCCCACCCTCGGCGACTACGCACTGCGATCGCTGCGCACCCAGCACCTCGACGACCTCTACACGTCACTCCTGGAGCGAGGCGGTCGCAAAGGAGACGGACTCGCACCCAAGACCGTCCACGAGGTCCACGTCATCATCCGATCAGCGCTCAACGACGCCATCGACTGCGGGCTGCTGCGCACCAACGCCGCGACCAATGCACGCTCACCGCGGCCGCACGCTCGACAACGCCCGGGCGCATCGGTGTGGAATCCAGCACAACTCGCCGAGTTCCTCGAGACCACCAAGCACCACCGCCTTCATCTGACACTGCACCTCGCAGCTTTCACCGGGATGCGGCGAGGCGAAGTCGCCGGTCTGCGTTGGGCTGACTGGAATGACATTACGCACCGGCTCTCGATCAATCGCAGCCGCCAAGTCGTCGCCGGCCGCTCCACCGAGTTCGCACCAAAGACCCGGACCAGCCGTCGCTGCATCGACCTCGACCCCGCCACCGAACAGCACCTACGAACATGGCTCACCCGCCAGCAGAACGATGGCCATCCGGCTGGACCCGACGACGCCATCTTCACCAACACCGCCGGCGAACCGCTACACGCCGAGTCGATCAGCCAACTGTTCACGCGGATCGTCGCCCGCTCCACACTGCCGAGAATTCGGCTGCACGATCTTCGCCACACCCACGCCTCACTTCTCGTCGCGAACGGAGTTCCGATCAAGGTCGTGTCCGAACGGCTCGGCCACGCACACCCCGGTTTCACCATGGCCACCTACCAACACGTGCTGCCCGGCATGAGCGCCAAAGCGGCCACCGACTTCGCCAACCTCATCCACCCGGTAGACGACCAACCCGACGACTCCGACGCGAAACACCAGATCACAGACTCCGAAGAGCAATGCATCGACCAGAAACGTCTACCGGACCGGTAGATGACCCGGTAGAAACCGACCCACCGGCGAAAACACAAAAGGCCCGGAACCTCAATGGTTCCGGGCCTTCCAGATGGTGGCGGGGGTAGGATTTGAACCTACGACCTTCGGGTTTGAGCCCGACGAGCTACCGAACTGCTCCACCCCGCGGCGAACAGTGAAATTAGAATACGCCGACATTGCGACGATGACAACCAGCGAGCAAACGCCGGTGGGGACGGTGGAGATTGAGTTCCACCACACCCGGGCCCCATCCGCTCACCACGTAGTCCTGCAACTCGACAATCGCGCCGTTCGACACGCCTGACACGCCCGACCAGCCAGGGTGCCCGGCCGGTACGTCGCCCTTGACGCCGCGGCACTCCGCCTCGGCCAAGATCACGACTGCTGGGTTCGCCGACACGACTTGGTCAGACGTCAACTGCGCGAAGCCCGAGGGATCGGCTGGCAGGATCACCGAGTCACCGACCCAACCGCTGTAGTCCCGACACCGGCGGCGGGTGACCACTACTACCAAGTGCGAGCATTCGCCGGCGCCGGCAACGAGAGCTTCAGGACACCCTCGACCCGCATCGACATCTGACGCGGCCGTCCACTGCAACGCTGAGCGTGCAGCGTCTGATCAGGTCGACGCCGACGTGCGCAGCGACTGCACGCTGATCGGTTCGACGAAGCCCTTGACCATGCGCCGACCGGCAGGCTCGAACTAGTGTGCGTCGTGGCCTGGGCCAACTCGTTGATGACGAAAAGATCCTGGGGCACCGCCTCGTCGACGAGACGCGATGCCAGGTTGACGATTGGCCCGTAGTAGTCCCCGCCACGAACGATCACGTCGCCGTAGGCAAGACCGCCTCGCGGCAGCACATGATCGTGCTCGGTGGCAAAGCGGGTCATCAACTCACTCGCTGCGCTGCAAGCGGCCGCTGGGTCGTCGGCGGCGAACATCACTTCATCACCGATCAACTTCACCACGCGCGCACCCGCCGAAGTCACCACGTCATACGCGCGGGCCTCGAAGTCACGCAAGAACGCCGACAACGTCCGGGCATCCATCTCCCCAGAGATCGCGGTGAACCCGACGAGGTCGACGAAGCCGACGGCATAGCGGTACCCAAAGCGCTCGGTCTCATTGACCATTGAGCGGCGCGAGCGTTCGATCGCCTGCAGGATGTGGCGTCGCAGCAGCGGGTCGAGTCGCTCGGCCAGCCCGTCGACCAGGTTGGTCGCTTCCTCGACCGCCTGGGCCAATACCAGTTCGCTCGATCCGTCGACGACCAGCTGCGACTCGACGTCGGACAGAAACAAGGACACGCCGGCCTCACCGATGTGAGCGAGCGACGACCCGATCACCCGGAGGAAGCTCGTGACCTCGTCGTCGGAGAGCATCGACCCGAGCACCGTGAAGAGACCGATCGCCTCGGCCTCCGCAACCGTGACGCCGACCTGGCCCGGCGGCGCGGTATCGATGGGTATCAGGCTGAACACCCGGACGCCATCATCAAGATCCTCACGAGAAATCCCGGCAATCGCTGCTTCTCCCGTCAGCCGTTCGCCTGGAACCAGACTTCGGTCGCCGACCATCGCGCCGAGGCTGTCGTCGGCGACGCCCTGCACCATCTCGACAATGGAGAAGTCCCTCGACTCGAGCCAACGCAGCAACTCGAGCCGACCGGTCGACGCCCGCGTTTCCGGGTCGCACAAGCCCGCGGCAATGAACTCCTCGACCGACAACATCTTCGGCATCGTACGGTCACCCTCCGACGCCACCGGACCCGATCGACCGACGTGCAACCCGGTACGTTGCAGCGGTGCCCACCACTGATACCGATCTCGCGGGCCCCGCCGCTGCGGCCGACGGGGACGACGATGTTCTGCGTGGCCTGATCGGCGCTGGCATCGCCGTGTGTGCCTGGTCCGGTGGGACCATCCTCGCCAAGGGCATCGAAATGGGTGGCATCGCCATCGGCGCCTACCGATTCTGGATGTTCGGCATCGGCCTTGCCATCTGGATGCGGCTGCGCGGTACGCCGTTTCGACTGATCGTCATGCGCCGGTCGATGTGGGGCGGTCTCGCCCTCGGGGCTGATATCGCCCTCTTTTTCTCGGCCGTGAAGGAGACGAGCATCGTCAACGCCACGATCATCGGCTCGCTGCAGCCGATCCTCGTCGGGATCATCGCCGCCAAGTTCTTTGGGGAGAAGATCCGCCGGCAAGACGCTCTCTGGTCACTCGTCGCGCTCACTGGAGCGATCGTCGTGGTGGCCGCCGCCGCCGACGACGGCGTAACCAGTTGGCGAGGCAACGTCCTCGCGCTGCTCGCGATGTTCTCGTGGGGTGGCTATTTCATTGCGTCGAAGCAATCGAAGCAGTCGATGACGTCGACCGAATTCACTGCTGGAACCTCGCTGTGGACCGCCATCATTTGCACCCCACTCGGCTTTGCGTTCGGACAAGATATGTCGCTCCCATCTGCCGAGAACTGGAGCCTGCTCATTCTGATGACCGTCGGCTCCGGCCTCATCGGCCACTCCTTGATGAATTGGTCACTCGTTCGCATCCCCTTGTGGGTCGGTTCGACGTTCACCCTGCTCATCCCCGTCTTCGCCGCTGGGCTTGCGTGGATCTTCCTGGACGAGGAACTCCTGCTCATCCAGGGCATTGCGATGTCCGTCGTCATTGCTGCGCTCGCCATGGTCGTCCGTCACCAGTCGCGCAAGCCGGTGAACGTCTCCGCCGCCGGTTGATCGCCGGGTCCGTAGCCTGCGGATGTGATCGCACTCGCCTCCACCGAGATCCTTGGCTACGCCGCGTCGGCAATCGTCGTGACGTCGTTGACAATGAGCTCGGTCGTGCGGCTGCGCGCCCTGTCACTGTGCGGGTCGGCCACCTTCTTCGTCTACGGCCTCCTCATCGAGTCGACGCCGATCATGCTCACCAACATTGCAATCGCCACGATCAACGTCTGGTTCCTCACCAAGGAGTTCAGGAAGGGTGGTGTCGACCTCGGCGTCTCCCGGATCCGGGCGGACTCGCCGTTCCTGCTCGACTTCATCAGCTTCCACACCAGCGACATCGGCGCGTTTCAGCCCGACTTCACGATGCCCGTCGGTGACGATGTCGTCGCCCTCCTTCTGACTCGTGAAGGCTTGCCTGCAGGTGCGCTGATCGGTCGCCAAGAGGACGCAACGCTCCACGTTGACCTCGACTACGTGTTGGCCGCCTACCGCGACTCGCGGCTCGGCGACTGGCTGTATCGCGACCAGTCGAAGGTCTTCCGCACCCTCGGCATCACCGAGTTGCGCGCCGAAGTCACGACTGACTCACACGTTCGCTATCTCGAACGAATGGGGTTCGAACGCCAAGACGCAGCTGACGGCGAGTTGCTGCTGCGCCTCTGATCCGCGGCCGAGCGTCAGGCTCAGCCCAAGACGGGAACCGATTTCATGGCCTCCGCGATGTCGGAGTCCGGGAGGTCGTAGTCGACCATGTCGCCCGACAGGTACTTGTCGTAGCTCGTGAGGTCGAGGTGGCCGTGGCCGCACAGCGCCGTCAGGATGACCTTTTCCTCGCCCGACTCCTTGCAGGCCAATGCCTCGCGGATCGCAGCGGCGATGGCATGCGTCGGCTCGGGAGCCGGGATGATGCCCTCAGTCTTCGCGAACTCGATCGCCGCTGCGAAGCACTCGGTCTGCGGAATCGAGATCGCCTCGACCAACCCCTCGTTGTAGACGTGAGAGACGAGCGGCGCCATGCCGTGATAACGCAGACCACCGGCGTGAATCGGCTCGGGAACAAAGCTGTGACCCAGCGTGTGCATCTTCAACAGCGGCGTCATGCCAGCCGAGTCACCGAAGTCGTAGCGGTACTCGCCCTTGGTGAGGGTCGGGCACGCTGCCGGCTCGACGCAGCGGATGGTCGGGTTCATGTTGCCAGCGAGCTTCTCGCGCAGGAACGGGAACGAGAGCCCACCGAAGTTCGAGCCACCACCCGTGCAGCCGACGAGCACGTCAGGCACCTCGTCGACCTTGGCGAGCTGAAGCAACGCCTCTTCACCGATGATCGTCTGATGCATCAGGACGTGGTTCAGGACCGAACCGAGCGCGTAGCGAGCGTTCGGATCCTCCACGCACATGGCAACCGCTTCGGAGATCGCAATACCCAACGAACCGTTGTGGTCCGGGTTCTCGGCGAGCAACTGGCGACCAAACTCGGTCAGTTCAGACGGACTGGAATGCAGCGTGGCGCCCCAGATCTCCATCATCGTCTTTCGGCCCGGCTTGGCCTTGTATGACGCTGCTACCTGCCACACCTCGCACTCCATGCCGTACTGGGCGGTGGCGAACGCCAAGGCGCTCCCCCACTGACCCGCCCCGGTCTCGGTCGTGAGCTTCGTGATGCCCTCTTTGTGGTTGTAGTACGCCTGGGGCACTGCCGTGTTGGGCTTGTGCGAGCCAGCCGGGCTGACGCCTTCATACTTGTAGTAGATGCGCGCCGGGGTGTCGAGAACCTCCTCGAGCCGAGTGGCGCGGAACAGCGGGCTCGGCCGCCAGATCTTGTAGACGTCGAGCACCTCGCCCGGGATGTCGATGTAGCGCTCAGTTGACACCTCCTGCTCGATGAGGGCCATCGGGAACAACGGTGCAAAGTCCTCAGGCCCAGCCGGTTCGTGTGTGCCCGGGTGTAATGCGGGCGGCGGCGGCGTCGGAAGGTCGGCGACGATGTTGTACCACTGCGTCGGCATCTCCGATTCGTCGAGAAGGATCTTCTTGGGAGTCACTTTTCGTGCCATGGCGAGACAGTAGTCAGCTAGATTCACACGTGTTCCATGGGACTCTTTCGAAAAAAGACCGACGACCCCGATCAGCTCAACGTCCTGCGCTCCGAAATCGTCTCGCTGCGTGAGCGTCTCGACGCCGCCGATCAGCAGAAGGCCGAGCTACTCGCGAAGGTCGAGACCGTCGGCCAGACCAACGCCGCGCTCTTCAGCCGCGTCGAAACGGTCGACCAAACCAATGTCGTGCTGTATCAGCGCGTCGACTCCCTCGACTCAGCCGGCGCCCAACTCGGCCAGCACGTCGGCGCCCTCGACTCGGCACGCATCCAGATCGCCGACCGACTCGGCAAGCTCGATGCTGCTCGTTCTCACCTCGACCAACGCGTCGGAACGCTCGACGCAAACACCGACGAACTCGCCAGCCGCGTCAGCACGTTCAATGATGAAGTCGTGCGTATCCGCGATGGCGTCGCCGTGGTCCACCAGCAGGCCGACAGTGTCGGCAGCCTCGGAGCGCAGGTGCAATCACTGGCCGACCGGCTCAACGCAACTCCGCCACCTCAGCCTTTACCGCCACCTGACGGGCGACTCGAGAACCTCCTCCGCCAGGTCGCAACTCTGTCCGACACGGTCACAGCGCAAAGCCACGCGCCTGTCGTCGATCCAGCGGAGGTCAACGCGCTCGCCGCCCGGCTCGATGCGATTTCCGCCGACCTCACCGCCCAAGTGGGGCGGGTCAACGAAGCAGTCGCTCGAGCCGAGAGCGCGCCCGACACTCCCACCATGGATCCTGACGACGTGGCAGCGATGCGCACCGAAATGGCGCAGATGGCCGAGCGCATGGCCACGCTCGATCGGCGGATGACCAACGTCTCGATGGAACTCGCCAACCAACTGACCGAACTGAGCAACGACCTCGAGGTGTTGCTCGACGCGGCGAACGACGACGAGGCCGATGACGGCGACGAGGCCGCAGCCGTCAGCCTCGCGATCGAAGCAATCCAGCAGAGCACCGAACGACTGGCCGGCGAGCAGGCGCGTTATCAGATTCAGTTCCGCGAAGACCTCGCCGAACTCGCCGAACGCCTCCGCCGTCCCTCGCGCTGACCACCCTCATGACATTCTCCCTCGCTACTGGGGGTCAACGTCATCGCGCTCCGGCAGCGCGATGACGTCATCGCGTTGTAAATCGCGGCGGTGTCAGTTCTCGAGATCGGCCTCGAGGATGACGAGGGCTTCGTCGAGGCGCTGGCGCCCCTCTTCGACCTTGGCCTGATACTCACCGAGGTTGCCGTCGGCGAGCGCTTCGTCAGCCTGTCGGAACAGGTCGTCAGCGATCGTTAACAGTTCAGCGGCGTCGGTCGGCACGACCGGCGCATCGTCATCGACCGGAGCATCGGGATCATCCGTCGTCGGCTCGGTCGGCGCACCAATGCTGTCGCCCACATCACCTTCGAAACCCGGGAACAACCGGGCCAAGCCCTCACTGATCGTCTCGGTCAGCACCGAGTTGTCGTTGTACGACACAATGACAAAGCGGAACTCGGTGACCGAGTTGACCGTGCCACCCTCCTGCGGGACTGCCACGTAATACGGCCGTACGTAGATGAGACCGTCGCCAACAGGAACGAGCTGAAGGTCACCGAAGCGCACCTTGGAGCCGCCGGCGTCCTGGTTGTCGAGCGAGATGCGCTCGGAGATCGCGGACTGCGACTCGGCGTTACCGGCCACACGCAGCGGGCCGTCGGGCAGCTGACCATTGCGTTCCTGGACCTCGTAGCTCGTGAGCTGACCGTAGGTTGCCGGATCGCTGGACGCAGTCATGTACGCCTTCAGCTGGGTGCGCGAGTCGCCTGTCGAGAACGGCACGAACGGTCGGAGGATCACGAACTCTTCACGACGCGGCTCACCCGGCTTGCTGGTGTCGAACATGGTGTAGTAAGGAACGAATCGTTCGGCGTCTGACTCGGTCGCGAACGTCGACGCTGCCGCTGTCGGTGCCGCCGTGTCGGTCGTCGTGCTGCTGCCGGTGTTGGTGGTCGGCGATGTTCCGGGTGCCTGGGCCACCGACCATGCGTTGCCGTCGCGTTGGAAGAACAGCGCCGGGTCGATGCGGTACTTCGAGTAGACGTCAGTTTGGATGCGGAACAGGTCTTCGGGGTAACGCAGATGTTCCGCCAGCTCGTCGGCCATTTCGCTGATCGGCGTGAAGAGATCGGGGAAGGCACTGCGCCACGCCCGCAGGATCGGGTCATCGTCGTCGACGACGTAGAAGGTGACGTCGCCCGTGTATGCGTCGACCACGGCCTTGACGCTGTTGCGGACGTAGTTGTCGCTGTTCGACAGGCCGGACTGAGGGGAACGTTGAATGCTGCCGATCGACTGGCCGTACGGGTACCGACTGGTGGTCGTGTATGCGTCGACCACCCACACGGCTCGACCGTCGATGGCGACCGGGTACGGGTCGGCGTCGTATGACAGGAACGGCGCGAGCTTGTTCAGCCGGTCGTTGATACCGCGGACCCACAGCATCTGCGAGTCATTCTCGATGGCACCCGAGCCAATGATGTTGTAATCGAGGAACGCCAGCGCAAAGGCCGCCTGACGGGCAAATGAGTTCATCCGCACGCCCTTGTCGCCCTCGTAGGTGTGCGGCTCGTCGCACTCACGCTCGGTCGAGCCGGTGTTGGCGATGCCATACCCACTCAACTCCTCGCTGAAGTACAGCTCAGGACGGTCGAGTTCGATCGTGCGGTAATCCGGTCGCTGATTCGACTGCACCTTGCTCGCTGGAGCTGCAACAAGCCCGCAGCCCCGAGTGTTGATCAGGTGCCGGCCCTGCCAACTCGTGTTGGTGATCCCGCCAAGATCGAGTTCACGGGCTGCAACGAGCACCTGTTCGGTCTCACCATCGAGCGTGTAGCGGTCGACGTCGAGGTCCTCGATGCTGAGGCCAGCGACCTCACCACGATCGACCAGGAAACGCGTTCTGAGCTCCTCGGGGTTGAGGAGTCGAACATTGCCGAGTGGCTCGAGGTCGGCTTCGACCTCGCTGGCAGTGAGCGTGCCGAACTGCACATCGCGCACATCAATGCCCGTCAGCCCGAGCGCCTCACGCGTCGCATCGACGTTGCGCTCGATGTAGACCTGCTCGCGCGACTCCTGGTTCGGGTTGACGATGAGCGATTGGACGACGGCCGGATAAATGACGCCACCAACGATCGACACGACCAGCCACAAAGCCGAGGCAAGCAACGGCAGGCGAAACGAATTGGTCTTGATGACGGACAGGTACAGGCCGGCCGTGAGCAAGGCGATGAGGATGAGCAGCATGATCGCCGGGATCTGCGCCTTGACGACTGAGTACGTTGCCCCGTCGACGATGCCGCGAGTGCTGTTGGTGAGCTCGTAACGATCGAGCCAGTAGTCGCCAGCCTTGAGCACGGCCAGGACGGCCAGCAACACCGCAATGTGGGCCTTGGTCGCGTTTCGGATAGCGGGGACCGGCGAGACGAACACCACACCGCCGTTGAGGATGTGTGCTGCTGCGGTGAACAGCAGCACGAGGATCACTGCGACGAACATCCAGTCGAGCAGGAACGTAAGGAATGGCAACTGGAAGACGTAGAACCCGACATCGGCACCGAATTGCTCGTCAGCTGCGCCGAACGACTTTGAATTTCGGAACAACAACCACGACTGCCACTGCGCGACCGCCGGCAACGCAACGACGATCGCCATGATGAGCGCCGCCACATAACGAACGAGTCGCAACCGCTGGCCGAACACCTCGTGAAAGCGCTCCACATACGGGTGCACATTGGCCGGGAACGACGTCGGTGCAGCTCGATCGGCGATGAACAAGTTGACGAACGCCAGCACGAGGAAGGCGAGGAAGAACAGGCCGAACAGGGTGAACTTGGCGCCGATCACACCCCAGAAAACATCGCCACGGTCGAGGGCGTCGTGCCACAGGAAGTCGACATAGAACCGTGCGATGGCACGTCCGAAAATCAGGACGAACATGAACAGTCCGCCGAGGGCGATGAGGACGCCACGGCCGCTGATGCGGCTCCGTGGACGATCGACCGGAAGGTCTTGTGAGCGCCGCATTGGCGCTGAGATTAGCGGTCCGCGGCAACCAACAGGCAGCGGCAGCCCGGATGTGCGGGGGCGAATGAGTCACCCGTCGGAAATTGGCCACCCGCAGCGACGGCTCCTGCCAGCGCATTGTCGTCACAGTCGGGGCACGCAGCGAACCGCGTATCCACTTCCCAGACGATGGGCGTGTCGAGATCAAACCCGGCCAGCACGCCCCGCCCGTGTGCGCATCGCAGCACATCATCGAGGGTTTCGTCGATGTGCTGCGTCTTCCATTCGCGGTACACCGCACGCACTTTCTTTGTGACGACAGCGTTGTCGCCCTCACCTTCAGTGATGCAACGGGTCAGACGCTCGCGCAGCGGCATCACCAGCCACTGCGTCAAGGCGTCGTTGGTGACATCGACGGCGTCGGTCGCCAGTGCCTTGCGAATCTTGCGGTTCGCCGTGCGGGACGTGGCACTGCCAGCGTGTACTGCCTCGAGCAGGTCGTCAGCGACCGCCTCGGTGTAGCGAGCGCCATGCTCGCTCGCCCAGGGCAGCAGCGCGTCGATCGTGTGCACGGCGTCGCTGCGGCGAAGCGCATCGAGCACGTCGTTCTGCTCGTCGGCGAGCGCCCGCTTGAGCTTCTTCGCGCTGGACACGATCAACGGCGTGATCACTTCATCGCGATGCTCGAACGGCGTCTGCTCGACATTGTCCTCAGCCTCAGCACTCAGGTCGCTGTCGTCCACGCCGACAGTGTCCGGGGTCTCGTCGTCACCCAACTCGTCGGTCACGGCCGAGTCGGCGACGGCCGCTTGATCGTCGGTTGCAGCGGCCAGCACTTCGGGTGGCCAGCCTGCGTTGTCCGCCTCAACAGCGGGTTGTTCCACCTCGGTGGCGTCGGCACGGAGGCGGGCGAAGAGATCAACGACCACGTCGCCGTCATCATCATCGTCGTCGCTGACGTCCGTCTCGGCGCTGATGTCATCGGAGGCATCATCCTCGATGGCTTCGTCGTCTGATTCTGCGGTGTCGTCGTCCGCGACGTTGACGGCGTCCATATCCACGGCTTCGGCTTCGTCAACCAGGTCGGAGGTGGCATCGACAGCATCGACACGGCCGTCGTCGTCGATCTCGATGATCCGCAGCCCTGGGGTGCCGTCGACAGCCGGCTCGTCCACGCTGTCGGCAGGCTCCTCGACCGAAGCCTCTGCCGGCGCCTCGACGGTGTCCTCGACCGCCCTGTCGAGATTCTTCGTCTCGGCGTCGTCGGGGCGCGGCGAGTTGGCGATCATCACGGGCAGCGGGCCCGTCGTGGGCGTGAGGTTGACGTACTCCTCGGGCTCACCCAGCGGCTGCATCTCGACGACGACGTCAACTGCAACGAGGCGGGCGCGCTCAAATGCCTGCATCAACCGATCGCGTCCGTGGATGAGCTGTTCGATCTGCTCGCGTGCGAGTTCGCGACGTCGTGCGAGTTCACTGAGAACACGCTCGCGATAGGCACGCGCCTCGTTGACCATTTCGCGACCCTGCTGCTTGGCCATCGACAGCTCCGACTCGGCGTCGGCTGCTGCGTCCGCTCGAAGGCGCGACGCTTCGATGTCGGCTTCCTCACGTACCCGCGCAGCTTCGTCGCCGGTCTCGTGGAGGAGCTGCGATGCGGCCTGTTCGGCCTTGTCGCGGATCTCGTTGGCGCTCTCGCGAGCAGTCGTCAACACCCGAACCGCTTCCTCGCCGAGCATCTGCGTCATCATCGCTTCGTCGACGACGACGCCACCACCTTCGGCCTGCGCCTCGTTCAATTCACGTTCGAGGAACCGCTCGCGTTCACGCAACCGACCGAACTCGGCGGCCACCATGCGGAGGAAGTCACGGACCTCGGCCTGGTCGAAGCCGCGACGGCTCGTGCCGAAGGAAGCGTCAGCGATCGACGTCGGCGACGACGGGTCGGGGCGGGAAAACGACATGGCCATATCACAACGGTACGCGTCCCAGCAACTGAGGTGGTGGCAATCGTCCGAAGCGCTTCGGCAGCGCCACGCGATATTCAGGTTGCGTCGAGTGCCCCAACGGGCACGAGCGGGTCACCACCGAGGTCTTCGAGCGCCGCGAGTGCCTCGTCCAGATTGGCCACCGGCACGATCTTGACGCGGCCATGACCTGCGTCGTCGAGCTTCTGACGAAGTTCGTCCTGACCTTCAGCGAGTTCCCGCTGCGATGCCGGAACCAGGAAGACCTCAACGCCGTGTTGTAACACTGCGTTTGACTTCTGCGAGAGACCGCCGATCGGGCAGACGGAACCATAG
>CAXMZV010000062.1:0-12325 GCA_964199985.1 Candidatus Ilumatobacter isfjordensis
CGCGGTGATCGACGCACTGCGTACCTACTCCACCGTGGCTGACGAACATGGTGCCCGGCTCCCGATCGAGATCGTGTCCGACTCGACCTACGTCGTCAACTGCTTTCGCGACAAGTGGTGGGTCAAGTGGGAACGCAATGGCTGGAAGAACGCCAAGAAGCAGCCCGTCGCCAACGAGGATCTGTGGAAGCCGCTCATCGAACTCGTGAAGTCGAGCGACGTGACGTTCCGTTGGGTAAAGGGTCACAGTGGCGACCGGATGAACGATCTCGTCGACGCGCTCGCCGTCGCTGCGGTCCCGCGCTGATTTGAATATCGACTGGACCTTCAGGGTTTTCTCAAGTCGTGACCACATCGTGCCGAAAGCCATCAAAAGATGACGGAGATGACGCTGTTCGGGCGTCCCTGAATATTACGGTTCGGTGACATGCGCTTGATGAGATGGAGTCGATTGGGGACAGCATTCGCTGTTGTGGCAGGCACCCTGGCCCTTGGCGCGCCTGGTACGCCTGCATCTTCCGCGCACGCTGCTCCGGACGACATCATCGCCATCGTGCTCGACGGCACCGGTAACGGGCACGGCCGAGGGCTCAGCCAGTGGGGCGCCTACGGCTATGCGGTCGACCACGGGTGGGACTGGAATCAAATCCTCAACCACTACTACGGGGGGACCGAAGCCAGCACGGTGCCATCGGGCCAGCGAATTCGCGTCCGGCTCACTGACCTCGACGGTGCCGCAACGGTGGGTGTCGTGTCGCACGGTTCGCCGATCACGTGGAACGGTTTCAGCAAAGCGTCGATGTATGCCCAAGAGACTTCGAGCGGCGTCTTCGCGATCTACGGCTCAGACCAGCGGAGTTGTCCTGGCGCATCAACCCTCACGGTGCCATCCGGCAACCCGTCGATCGCTGTGGGTTCGTCAAACGACGCCGCAGTCCGTCAGATCCAACAGTTCCTGAAGTCCTACCAATCGCCATCGATCGCGGTCGACGGTGACTTTGGGCCGATCACTCGGGGCTACCTGATCGACTGGCAGTTCACGCAGAGTGGCCTGACGGCCGATGGCATCTGGACTTCCGACGACGCATCGCGAGCCCAGGCGGTCATCAATGCCGACACCGGCGGTGGATTCACGCTGCTCGACACCATGACGACGAGCGTCAACAATCCCGTCAGCTTCACGATTGCCAACGGTGACACCTCGTCGATTGCGGCCGACCAGGCGATCGGGCTGTGTTCACCCAGCCGGACGATCACCCACTACCGCGGCAGCATCGACGTATTGAGCGTCTCGTCGGGCAACCGAGTCGTCAACGACGTCAAGGTCGAGGACTACCTGCGTGGCGTGTTGCCGAAGGAGATCGCAGCCTCGTGGGCAAACGCCGGCAGCGGGGCCGGGGCCAACGCCGTTCGGGCACAAGCCGTTGCAGCTCGCTCGTACGGATTGCAACAGGCCCGCAGCTACTACTACAACGGCTCCTCGGCGCGGTACGCAACCACATGTGACACGACCTCATGCCAGGTGTACGGCGGAGCCGCCCGCCGGTCGACCGCATCGGGGTCATCGACCTCGGTCGAGCATGTCCTCACCGATGCCGCGGCCGTGGCAACGGCCAACGTGGTGCGTCGCTGGCCAACCGGACACCCCAAGGCTGGACAACTCGTCTCGACCGAGTTCTCCGCATCGAACGGGCCCCGAACAGCAGGCGGCGAGTTCCCGCCCGTCAACGACATCGGTGACGACACCGTGCCCAACCCGAATCACCGATGGACTCGTGTCATCGATGCCGACTCCCTCGAATCGCGATATGGGCTCGGACAGATCACCTCGGCGACGATGGCAGAGGCAGCGCAGAGCCAATATCAGGTCTACGACGGCATCTGGTTCAACGACATCGTCCTCACCGGTACCAGTGACACCGAACGGATGCAGGCCTGGGACTTCCGACGCAGCTTCAACCTGCCGTCGCCGGGCTTCACCGTCCGGGTCATCCGCGAGAACACCACATCCAAGTCGTTCGGCCTGATCGGCGACTCGGTCGGGGAGAGCATCGCAGCCGGGGGTGTCTCCGAATTGAACCGACTGATCGACGGTACATTCACGTCTGCAACGATCAGCACGCGAGTGGGCCGTTGCACGGTGCGCGTGTCCTGCCCGGGCACCAGTGGTGTCCAACAGGCCGCTCTCCTCCCGATCGGTCTCGACCTGGTTGTCGTCGAACTCGGCTACAACGATTCCGCGAACACGTTCGCGTCTGACATCGACGCCATGATGAACGCGCTCACCGCTCGCGGAGCGCGGCGCGTGGCCTGGGTCAACATGGCCGATATTCGCGCGACGTCCCAGGGCTCCACATTCGGCCCAATGAACGCGCAGCTCGTGGCTGCTGCGGCGAGTTGGCCGACACTCGAAGTGCTCGATTGGAACGCGGCGAGCGCAAGCGACGAAGCCCGGGCCCGCTGGTTCGCTGACGGTGTGCATCTCACCACCACTGGCCAAGCCGAGTTTTCGCTCTGGTTGCGGGGCCAGATCCTGAACCTGGCGCCGAGCCACTATCTCACCCCGCCGAAGCGGATCAGGATCCCCGTGGTCGGTCGGGAATTGAAGACGCCGACCGGAGCGCCGATCACCGTGCCATCGACCGCATCGGCAGTCGCGATCAACCTCACGAGCACGCAGTCCTCGAGTGTGGGGCACCTCACCGTCTGGCCGTGTGAGACGCAGCGCCGTGAAACGTCCAACCTGAACACGATCACCGGCGTCGACATCGCCAACAACGTCGTCGCCTCGGTCGACTCCGCCGGAGAGATCTGCCTCTGGTCCAGCATCGGGACCGAAGTGATCGTCGACGTGACCGGTTGGTTCGACGATTCCGGATCAGCCTCACCGCCCGAGTCGGTCAGCCCGGAACGCATCGTGGACTCGCGGTTCGGGGTCGGGGCGCCGCAGCAGAAGCTCGGTCCGGCGAACCCGCTCGTCATCGACGTCGTCGGCCTCTCGGCGACGCGCCCGGATGGAACGACGGCGACGGTACCAGCGGGTGTGAGCAGTATTTTGATCAACCTCACCGCAGTCAACGCCGTCTCATTCGGATACTTCACGGTGTGGCCGTGCGCCGTCGACCGCGAAGAGACATCGAGTTTGAACTACACGGCAGGTACAGCGGTCGCCAATGGTGTTGTCGCCGCCGTGGACGACAATGGCCAGGTGTGCGTGTACTCGCTGGTTGACAGCGACGTGATCGTCGACCTGCAGGGCTGGTTCGGCGCAACCAACCCGACGTTCGCAGCCAGTGACCCGTATCGGATCGTCGACACGCGCATCGGCCGCGGCGCACCCCAGCAAAAAGTCCAACAGAACGCGCCACTCGAGATTCCGATCCACGGCATCACCGTGCCCGTCAGCGGCAACGACGTCGTCGTCCCGGCCAACGCAGTTGCTGCGGTCGTGAACGTCGTCTCCACCCAGTCCACGGGCGGCGGCTACTTCACGGTCTGGGGATGCGACGGCGATCCGCCCAATGCATCGAATCTGAACTACCTCACGGGCGCCGATGCCGCCAACGGTGTCATTGCGCCCATTGGTCCCGACGGCTCGATCTGCATCTTCACGCATTCGGCGAGCCACATGGTCGTCGACATTTCCGGCTGGCTCGCCGACGGTTTCGTCGGCGCCACCCCGAACCGCTTCGTCGACACGCGCTACGCCATCGGACCTGCGCCGACCTGAGCTGCGGGTTGGGCGCACCCGACTGCGGTGTGCCCGATGGCCCAGAATTGCTGGCGGTCCACTCCACCCGCATAGTTTCGGCCGCATGGATATTTCTGGAGCAAGTGCAATTGTCACCGGCGGAGCGTCGGGTATCGGGGCCGCGTCGGCACGGATGCTGGCCGCCCGCGGCGCCAAGGTCGTCATCGCCGACTTGAACGAAGAGGCTGGAAACGCCCTCGCCGACGAGATCGGTGGCGCTTTCGCCAAGGTCGATGTCACCAACACTGACGAGATCATCGAGGCCGTCGAGATGGCCAAGTCGATGGGCCCGGTTCGCGTGCTCGTCAACTCAGCCGGAATCGGCTGGGCGCAGCGCACCATCGGCCGTGATGGCACGGTCGAGTCGGCCGCGAATCTCGACGCCTTCAAGAAGGTCATTGCCATCAACCTGATCGGATCGTTCGACGCCATCCGCATCGCAGCCACGGCCATGAGCACCACCGAGCCAATGGAGCACGGCGAGCGCGGTGCCATCGTCAACATCGCCTCGGTCGCGGCGTTCGACGGCCAGATTGGCCAGGCCAGCTACTCGGCTTCAAAGGGTGGCGTTGTCGGCATGACCCTGCCGATCGCTCGTGACCTCTCCGCGTCGGGCATCCGCGTCAACACGGTCGCACCGGGCCTCATCGACACGCCGATCTACGGCGAGGGCGAAGACAGCGAAGCGTTCAAGGAGAACCTGCAGAAGGGCGTGCTCTTTCCGAAGCGTCTCGGTGATCCGGAGCAGCTGGCCTCGATGGTCATCGAGTGCATCACCAACAGCTACATGAACGCGGAATCCATCCGCGTCGACGGTGGCATCCGCATGCCTCCGAAATGACGTGCTGCAGGCCAGATCGCCCGATGACTGCGTTGCGAGGGCTCCTCATTGAGCAAGCTCAACGACGTCGCCTCGCGCCTTGTCCTCGGACGATCTGATCCCACATCACGCCATTCGTTTTGACTGGTGAATTCTTGAAATCGCTGCGGCTGGCTCGTTGAACGGGCCGGCCGTTTGCGTTTCGGGAACAGTTCGGTGGTCGGCAAGGTTGGTCTGTTCATGAAAGCTGTGCTGAATGGAACTGTTCTTGCTGAGTCGGACAACACGGTGGTCGTCGAGGGCAACCACTACTTTCCGGCCGAGTCGGTGAAGTCTGAATACTTCACCTCAACCGACCACTCGACGCACTGCCCTTGGAAGGGCGATGCGAGCTACTACGACGTCACCGTCGATGGCGCAACCGAGTCCAACGCCGCATGGTTCTACCCGGCGCCGAAAGACAAAGCCGCCGAAATCAAAGACCACGTCGCCTTCTACCGCGTCGTCTCGGTCAGCTAGGGCCCCGGCTCCCGCGCAACGCGCGGAATTCTCTTCAATTCTTCTTCTGAGTCGGGATCGGATTGGGGGAGGTCAAGGCGCGAGGCGAGGACGTTGAGCTTGCTCAATGACGAGCTCTCGCAACGCAGAGATCGCCCAATCCGGACCGACTCAAGTGGTGTAGTCGGCGTTGAAGCGAACGTAGGTATCGCTGAGGTCGCAGCCCCACACCGTCGCGGACCCGTCGCCGAGGCCCAGGCTCACGTGAATCACGACGCGGTCGCCCGACATGTAGCTCGACAGGCCAGCAAGTGCGGCGTCATCGAGTTGGCGCGGATAGACCTCATCGGATCCGAACCGGATCACCACGGCATCCTGATCGATGTGCCGATCGTCGGGCTGCGCGCTGCACTTGCCGATTGCCATGGCCACGCGTCCCCAGTTGGGGTCGCCGCCGTGGACAGCGGTCTTCACCAACGGCGAGTTGACGATGGTCTTGGCGACTCGCTTCGCCTGGGCTGAGTCGGTCGCACCATCGACGACGACTTCGATCAGGGAGTTCGCACCCTCGCCATCGCGGGCGATTTGTTTGGTCAAGTCGACCGCGACATCGAACAGGGCAGTTTCGAATGCTTCGAGGTCGACGGTTCCCGCCGCGCCTGAGGCCATCACGATCGATGAGTCACTGGTTGATGTGTCAGTGTCGATGCTGACGCAATTGAACGTGCGATCCACGACTCGTCGGAAGATGGCATCGAGGTCGGCCGAGTCGACCGCGGCATCGGTGAAGAGCATCGAGATGTGTGTGGCCATGTCGGGCTCGATCATGCCGACACCCTTCGCCATGCCGACGATGCGTGCCTCGCCGTTCGCCGAGGCAACGGCGGCTGTTGCCAGTTTGGGGACCGTGTCCGTGGTCATCATGCCGCGCGCTGGTCCGTCGGCATCGATGGTGGGGAGCGGCTGCGGGATCGTGCCGAGGCCTGCGGTGACTCGATCGATCGGGTAGCGACGGCCGATCACGCCGGTGGAGGTCAGGATGACGTCGGCCGGGTCACATCCGAGACGCCCGGCGACCAGGTCAGTGACAGTGTTGGCGTCGTCGATTCCGGCCTGGCCTGTCGCCACGTTCGCATTTTTCGAGATCACCACCACCGCCTGGGCCGTGCCGTTGGCGACGTGTCGTTGGCTGAGCGTGACGCTGGGGCCGGCGAATCGGCTCTGCGTGAAAACTGCGGCAGTTGGCACGGCGGACTCGCAGGCAACGACGACGAAATCGTCGGTCTCGTCCTTGATGCCCAGGTTCGTGACATACGAACGGAACCCCGCGGGAAGATCGGTCATGCCGCCGAGGCTACGAGTTGCAGCGCGACAGGAAGCGGATTGTTTGCTCTGTCAGGCAGCGCCGTCGACCGGGTCCGCGGCGCTGGCCGCCAGACCGTCGGCGATGGACGTGAAAATCGTCGCCATGGCTGCGACTTGATCGGCGTCGAGATGATCGAACACTCGTCGCCGGACACTGTCCACGTGGTGGGGTGCGGTTCGCTCGAGCAGATCTCGCCCGGTGACGGTCAGCGACCCCATCATCACGCGACGATCAGCGGGCGAGCTCTGGCGTGAGACGAACCCGCCAGCCACCAGCCGATCGAGGCGTCGAGTGAGGCCGCTCGGCGAGAGTTGGAGGATGTCGGCGAGATCACACATCCGCATTGACTGCTCTTCGGCTTCGGAGAGGTAGACGAGCACCTGGTAGTCGCCGAGTGTGAGGCCGTGCGCTGTGAGGTCTCGTTCGATCGCATTGATCAGGTCGCCCTGCACTTCGATGTAGGCGCGCCAGGCTGCCATCTCGGTGGAGGTCAACCAGTTGCCTGCGGCCGATGTATTCACACCTCCACGATATCGGAACGCGTGCACGGGACGCGTCGGCGCAGCCCCGCACGGCGACGGAGCTCAGGCAATCCGTTCAGCGACGGCCCGAGCACACCGTCGGCCGGAGTAGAGCGCGCCTTGAGTCGATGCGGTGTCTCGATGATCGCCGCACACGAACCGACCGTCGGTCATGGCGACCGATTGCTTTGGTGAGAACGGAGGTCGTTGGCCCGGCTGGCCGTGGGCGATGCGGTACGTCTCGATGTGGTCCCAGGCGTCGACCTGCGCGCCCCACCAAGAACGCAGCTGCTGACGAGCCATCATCGCCAGGTCGCCGTCGACATGGCCCGGCATGGCTGCAGCGATGAGGTGGCGTCCGGCTGGGGCATAGCTCGGCGCCACGTTGCTCATCACCGCCACGTTGAGGACTGGGCCAGCGCCGGTGCCATCGAGGATGACCAGCTTGGTATCGGTGGGCGCCGTGTCGGCTGCGAAGTACACACATCCAACTGACTTCGATGCGACGGTGGGGAGACCGAGCAGTGCCGAAGCGGCTGGGCCCTCGGTCGCAACGACCACGGCGTCATGCTCGATCTTCGGACCACCGTCGACAGTCACCGAGTTGGTCGTGGCCGAGGTGACCGGTGCGCCGAACTGAATGGTGTCGGCAGGGAGGCGGGCGGCGAGCTGGTCGGGAATCGCCTGCATACCGGCGGCGGGGACAACCGAATCGCCGTCAGCGAGCATTCGGAAGATGATGTCGAACATCCGGCGACTGTCGCCAAGGTCGGGGTCGAGCTGAATGCCGCCGACCAGCGGGGTGAAGAATCGCTCGATGATGGTGTCCGAGAAGCCGAACTCGGCCAGGGCATCGTGGGTGGTGATGTCGTCGTTCTGCAGCAGCTTCGCCGGGTGCACACCTCGAACGCGATGACGCAACTGAGCGATGCGCGCCTTGTCGATCAGCGATCCGATGGGTGCGGTGACGGTGCTGAGCGTTGCGCAGGGCATCCGGAACGGATCTGCGACGACAGACCCTTTGCCGTCTCGCCAGACCAGTGCGCCCGGATCGAAGGCCTGGAGGTCGAGGGCATCCATGTCCAGTTGCCGATGCATCTCGGGATACGCGGTCAGAGCCACCTGGAATCCACGATCCAGGGTGAAGCCATCGACGACATCGCTGCGAACTCGGCCACCGACGCCGTCGCTCGCTTCGTAGACGGTCACGTCCACGCCGGCGGCACGCAATTCGTTGGCACAGGCGAGGCCGGCCAGTCCGGCGCCGATGATGGCGACGGTCACCGACCGAGCACCGCTCGGAGAGCTGTTTCGAGATCCGGGTGCTCGAACGTGAAGTCGTCGTCGTCCTGCAGAACCCGGGGATGCACCTTCTGGCCGGTGAACAGCAGGTTCTCCGCGAGTTCGCCGCCGAGCAGCAGCTTTGGCCCGAACTTCGGAGTCGGCAGGAACGTTGGACGCTTGAGCACGGTGCCCAAGGTGTCGGCGAAGTCAGCCTGCGTGGTCGGCTGCGGCGCGGTCAGGTTGACGGGGCCAGTGATGTCAGCGGTGAGGAGATGGACGATTGCCCGGACCTCGTCGTCGATGGAGATCCAACTCCACCATTGCTGACCCGAGCCGATCCTGCCACCGGCGCCGAGTTTGAACAGCGGCAGCTGCTTCTTGAGCGCGCCTCCCTTGGCGGAGAGCACGATGCCGGTCCGCAGGAACACCACACGGGCACCGGCTGCAGCAGCGGGCTCGGTGCACTGTTCCCACTCGACGGTCAGGTCGGCGAGAAAACCGGTGCCCGGTGTCGAGGTCTCGTCGAGGTCTTCGTCACCGCGGGCGCCGTAGAACCCGACCGCTGAACCCGAGAGCAGCACCTTCGGGCCGTTGTCACATGCGGCGATGGCGCCTGCAATCAAGGCGGTCCCGCGGGTTCGGCTCTCGACGAGCACTCGTTTGTAGTCGTCGGTCCAGCGCTTGTCGCCGATGCCAGCGCCCGCGAGATGAACGACCGCGTCGATACCTTCCAACTGCTCGGCAAGCAGAGCGGTTGCGGCGTCGAGATCGGCGGTGTCGTTGGGCGACCAGCCGATCTCGTCAGGACCGGCACTGCTCCGTACCACTCGGACGGGGGAGTGACCGACAGACTCGAGGTGGGAAATCAGGGCTGTTCCGACGAGGCCGGACGAACCGGTGATGGCAACGCGCATAGAGAGGACAGTACGGCCCGTTTTCGCTGGTGGCCACTCGTGAGACGCAGATCGGTCCGCAGCTGTGCGGACCGATCTGCGTCAAGGGATGTTCAAGCGGCACCAGTCGGAGCGTGCACAGCAGTAACTTTTGCAGCATGAGTAACGGCGGTGGTATTTCGCCCTGGGGTCCGCCCGGGAGTGTTCCGGCTGGCCCGCCACTGGCCAGGCCCAGCCTCGGCGGGTGGATGCCGCCGTCTCTGCCAGCGCCGAACCTCGGTCGGTGGATGCCGCCGTCTCTGCCAGCGCCGATCGGCGTTCCGCTTGGCGTGTCGAGCCCGCAACCAGAGCTCAGCTTCGACCAGTCGCCCGAGCCGAGCCGTCGCGGTCGGTTCGCCGTCGGTGGCATCATCGTCGGCGTTCTCGCGTTGGGGGCTGCCGGAGTGTTCGCGGTCGGTCAACTTCGCAGCAACTCGGGTGGAGCCGCCAGCCCAGAGGCCGTCGGCACCGAGTTCATGGCGGCGATGGAGCAGGAAGACGCCCTTGGCATGATTGACCTCTTGCTCCCCGGTGAGCGCGACGTCTTTCGTGAGCCCATGATCGACATCGTGTCGGAACTGTCGCGACTCGACGTGCTGAGCGGCGATGCAACGCTTGCTGAGTTGTCCGGGCTGGACATCGAGATGACCAACGAGTCGACCGAGGTCGAGCCGACCAACGCTGCCGACATCTCGAACATCACGATGTCGGCAACGTTGACCACATCGCTGGACGGCGACCGAATGCCGATTGGTGACGTGATCAGCGATCTGGCCGGGGACGAGTTCACACCCAGCGACCTCGATCAGCCAGCTGTCACCAACAACTTCTCGCTGCCGATGACTGTCGTTGAAGACGATGGACGCTGGTATCTCAGCGTCTTCCACACCGCTGCCGAAACCGTGCGTGGGCGGCGCGGTGAGCCGATTCCCGAAATCGGGCTGACGCCGCGCGGCGGCACGAGTCCGGAGGGTGCCATCGACGCAGTGCTGGCTGGCGTCGAGCAACTCGATGCCGGGAAGATCATCGCGGCGATCAACCCGAACGAGGCAGCGGCCATGCAGCGGTATGCGCCGCTCTACCTCGATGACATCGATGAACTCGTGCGTGAGGCTGCTCTCGAGTGGCAGGTGACTCGTTCCGAGTACGACGTGGCGGGAAGCGGTTCGAAACGCTTCGTCACCATCACCGCACTTCGGATCGACGGCACGGCCAACGGCTCCGCCTTCAGCATCGAGTTCGACGATGGCTGCTTCGTCATCGACGCCGAAGGCGAGCGTGTTGACACCTGCGACCTCGAGGCGGTCGAAGATGACACTCCCGAAACACTCGACGACTTCTTCGACGGGTCGCTCGAGATCACGGAGCTGACCTCGGCATTCGGCGAGGCGTTCGACGATTACGAGCAGCCGGGTATCACCGTGCAGGAGGTCGATGGACAGTGGTTCGTCAGCCCGCTCGGCAGCGGATTCGACCAGATCCTCGCTCTGCTGCGGGCTCTCGAGCTGGACGACATCGACCTGCTCCTCGACGCATCGACCACATTCGTTGGTGACGTGGCGCCAGAACTCAACGACTTGCCCTTCCCTGACGAGTTCACGATCGAGGACGGAACGTCCGACGTGTTCGAGACTCCCACGGAGAGCGACGGCGAGGTGGATGGTTCGCTCCCGAACGACTTCGAGGCCGAGCAGGAAGCTGCTGACGGGTGCTACGAACTCGACACGGTCGAGGACGTCACGGCGTGCCTCGTCGAAGGCATCGACGCTGGCGTGCTGTCCGACTACTACGTCGGGGTCGAGTTGCAGTTCCCCGAGTGCGGCCTTGCAGAGTCGTCGTTGGGTCGGCCGCCGCTGTTCACGATGTCCGACGAGGACTACACCTCCATGATCGCAACCAGCGCAACGTGTTTCGAAGCATTGATTGAGAGCGGTGACCTTGACCGGACCGCCGTGCCGTCGGAATACCTCAATCCCGAGTGTGGCGAAGGACGCAACCCGTGGAGCTTCGACGTGGATGACGACGAGTTCTTCGACCGCTGGGTTGACTGTGTCTACAGCTGACCGAGCGCCGGCCGGGCCGGCACCCATCGAGGTAGATCAGGCTTCGGAGATGATCTGATCGAGCAGGTCACCGTTGACGGCGCCGGCGACCGACTCGATCGAGCCGTCTGTCTTCACGATGGCCAAAGCGGGCTGGAATGCCACGTCGAAGCGTTCGTAGACGACGCCGGGATCATCGCTGATCTGCGGGAACGTGAGTCCGTGCTTGTCGATGAAGCCTTGGAACGAGTCGTCATCGCCGGTCCATGCGACACCCACGAAATTGACTGAATCACCGAACTTTGCTGCTGCCTCCTCGACCGAGGGGGCTTCACGATTGCAGATGCTTCAAGTCGGGGCCCAGAACCAGAACACGGTCGGCTTGCCTGCCAATGTGCTGGCGTCGAGCTCGCCACCGCCAACGAGCGGAGCGCTGAACTGCAGTGCGGCTGGGGCGGCCTCGACGGTGGCCGCATCGTCGATGGTTGCGGCGTCGCCGGCCGCCTCTGCTGACGGCGCTTCGGTTGCTGGTTCGTCGACCGCGACTTCCGTCGCCGCTGGCGCTGCATCACTCTCAGCGGCGGACTCGGTTACCGAGTCGGTCGCTGACCCGCCGCTGCACGCAGCAAACAGCAGGCTGCCCGCTGCGATGGCGCTGAGCGCCCGTGTCGATTTCATGCCGTAACACTAACGCTGGCGCCCAGGCCCGCCGGGCCGTGCCGGTCGCGTTTCGTGGACGTTTCGCGGCCGCAACCGGAATCCCTTCGGCTTCTCATTCGGATCCGGCCCGTAGCCTTTCCGGCGATGAAGACGCGGACCCTGTTGCTGCTTTCGGTCGGGACGGCATTAATGATCCTGCTCGCAGGTGGGGCGCTGCTGTTCCAGTTGTCGAACCAGGAGTCGACCAGCGCCTCTGTTGCCGTCGGGGAGGTGACCACCGTTGGTGACGTCGACGTGACCGTCACCGGATCGGACGTACTCGGCGACACGCTCGTCGTTGCGGTGGCGCTCTCCGGAGTCGACGACATCGACGGCATCGAGAGCTTTCGCCTCGTGACAGGCGATCGGCGGCTGGACCCGATCGCAGCACCGGCGGCAGGTCGTTGCGATG
>CAXMZV010000063.1:0-12320 GCA_964199985.1 Candidatus Ilumatobacter isfjordensis
CACCTCGGCCGTCTCGTCGACACAGTCGACGACCTCGGTGCGCTCGACAACACCATCATCTACTACATCATCGGTGACAACGGCGCGTCGGCAGAGGGCACCCCGAACGGCACGTTCAACGAGATGTTGACCCTCAACGGCGTCACCGATGTCGAGACCCCCGAGTTCATGGCGTCGCGCATCGACGACTTCGGGACGCCGAAGGCGTTCAACCACTACGCCGTCGGCTGGGCCCACGCGATGGACACGCCGTTCCAGTGGACCAAGCAGATCGCATCGCACTGGGGCGGCACCCGCAACGGAACCATCGTGCACTGGCCGGCCGGCATCGAGTCGTCGGGTGAAGTCCGCCAGCAGTTCCACCACGTGATCGACATCGCCACGACCATTCTCGACGCCGCCGGGCTGCCACATCCAACACAGGTCAATGGCGTCGCCCAGCAACCGCTCCACGGCGTGAGCATGCGGTACTCCTTCGACGACCCCGGCGCCGAAGACCAGCGCGAGACGCAGTACTTCGAGATGTTCGTCAACCGCGGGATCTACCACCAGGGGTGGACCGCCGTCACCCGGCACAGCATCCCCTGGCTGCTCGGCCAATCACCCGACATCGCCGACGACGTGTGGGAGTTGTACGCGCCCGACGACTGGACACAATCCAACAACATCGTCGCCGACAACCCGGCCAAGCTCGCCGAGATGCAGCGGCTCTTCATGATCGAAGGCACTCGCTACAACGTGTTCCCGCTCGACGACCGTCGCGTCGAACGATTCAACAGCGACCTCGCCGGACGTCCAGTCCTGATCCAGGGCAAATCGCAACTGCTGTTCCGCGGGATGAAGCGGCTCTCCGAAGCGAGCGTCGTGAATGTGAAGAACAAGTCACATGCGGTCACCGCCCAAGTCGTCGTTCCCGACGGCGGTGGTGCCGGCGCGCTGATCGCGCAGGGCGGCCAGTACGGCGGCTGGTCGCTGTACATGCACGACGGCAAGCTGGCCTACTGCTACAACACGTTTGGCCTCGAGCAGTTCAAGACCTACAGCGATACGCCCGTGTCACCGGGCGACCACCAGGTCCGCATCGAGTTCGGCTACGACGGTGGCGGCCTCGGCAAAGGCGGCGACGTCACGTTGTTCGTCGACGGTGAGTCCGTCGGTTCCGGGCGTGTCGAGTCGACGATCCCGATGGTCTTCTCGGCCGACGAGACCACCGATCTCGGCGAGGACACGGGCACGTCGGTCAGCGACGACTACGCCCCACACCAGAGCAGCTTCAACGGCAAGGTGAAGTGGGTGCAGATCGACCTCGCCGAGGCTGCCGAAGACAGCGACCACCTCATCACCCCGGAAGAACGTCTCCGCATCGCCATGGCGCGACAGTGAGCCGTTCAGTCTGACGTCGACGGGGATTGGTCCTCGATCTTGTCGCGGACTGCCTCGAACAGGTTGCCAAACACGCGGTCCTCGCCGAGCTCGTCAAGTACGCCATCACGACGCAACAGGCTCAGGACCTGGGGTTTGACACGAGCGAGTCGCAACTCGGCGCCGTAGGTGTCGACGAGACCGACGATCTCGGCCAGCTTCGCCGATCCCTGCGAGTCGATGAAGTCAACTCCTTCAAACGAGAGCACCACCGTGTGATGGCGTGGACCCGGTGCTTGCGCGAGCTCGCGCAGTCGGTCCTCGAGTGCGTCGGCGCTGGCGAAGAACAGACCCGCGTCAAAACGAACGACCAGCAAGCCCGGGTAGGTCTCACCGTCCGGATAGCGCTCGACACTCCTGAACACCTGGGTTCCTGGCCGCCGGCCGAGCACCGGAATCTCCGGCGTGGCGTTGATGTAGACCAGCCACCCCAGCGAGAGCAGCACACCGATGATCACGCCGGCAAGCACACCGGCGGTCAACACCGCAGCAATGGCGGCGACAGCGATCCAGAAGTCGACGCGCGCCACACGGTGGAGGCGCTTCATCTCCTTCACATCCATCATCCCGAAGACGACCGCATCGATGATCAACGCGGCAAGCACCGGCTTGGGCAGCTCGGAGAACAGCGGAGCGAGGACCAGCAGCGTGAGCACGATCAGCACACCGGTCGTCAGTGACGCCAACGGCGTCTTGGCGCCGGACTCATCGTTGAGCGAACTGGCCGACAGGCTCGTCGAAACGGGAATGCCCTGCAGGACACCTGAGCCGATGTTCGCCATGCTCTGCGCGACCGACTCCTGATTGATGTCGATCCGGTAACCGTGCTTCGACGCGAACGCCCTGGCGTCGCCAGCCGTCTGGGAGAAGCCGATCAGGAGGAGGCCCAACGCAGCAGGTCCAATCGTCCCGATGTTCCCGACGACGAAGTCGAGGCTGGGGAGCTTCGGGGCAACAAATCCTCGGGGCACGTCACCCACCAGCGCGATGCCCCGATCCTCGAAGTCGAGCGCAACCGAGGCAACAAGCCCACCGGCGACCAGGACCAGCGCACCAGGGATCTTGATTGGCGAGAATCGGATGCCGATGATCACCGCCAGCGAGACGGCGCCAACAAGCACCGTTGCGCCGTGAAGTTCGTCGAGCCCCACGATCCAGTTGCCGAACTTTCGCCACGCGTTTGCACCGTCAATGGACGTCCCAGTGATCTTCGGGAGCTCACCGATGACCACCTCAATTGCTGCACCGAAGAGAAAGCCCGTGATCACCGCTTTCGACAGCAGCAGCGAGATCCAACCCATTTTGAAGACGGCGAGCAGCAGAAACAGCAGCCCCGTGACCAGGGTGATCGCACTCACCAACTCGACCGCTTCGTCGCCCGACACGGACGCGAGCACCACTGCGCTGCCGGCGACAGCTGCCAACGCGGAACTCGGGCCGGTCGATATCTGCCTGGCGGTGCCGAAAAAGGCGTACAGGATCGTGCCCGCCGCTGCTGCGTACAAGCCGTGCTGGATCGGCACCCCGGCGATTCCCGCGTACCCCAGCGACTTGGGCACCACCAGTGCGGCAACCGCCAGGCCGGCAACGAGATCGCCGCGCAGCCACGAGCGGTCGTAGTTCCGGCCCCAGTCAAGAATCGGGAGGAAACGGGCCAACCCTCGCGGTGTTTTCGTCGCTGGTTCTTCTGATCCGCTCACGATTGAGTCCCCCTGGCTGACGTTCGGCTTGCTCCAGCCTGTCACGCCAGCGCCTCGTTCACGTCAGGCGGGCGTGCCGTGTCGGCCAGCACCAGAAGCGAATCGCAGCGCTCCCGCCTGCGTCTCGCCCGATCGGATGGTCTCGAGACCAAGCCGCACTTCGTTGGCGAGCGCCTCGCCGAGCGAAAGGCCGTGCTGTTCGTACATCGAACGCCGATCGCTTCCGAGGCATCGTTGCGGCAGTACGGCGATCTCATGTGCCAGCGAAAAGGCGGCGTCGAGCGCGTGCCCGCTCGCCACCACGCGGTTCGCGAGGCCGATTCGCTGGCCCTCGGCTGCGCCCACCTCGCGACCGGTGAGGATCATGTCGACAGCATGCGACTCACCGATGAGTCGCGGTAGACGCGTCGTGCCACCGTCGATCAGCGGCACGCCCCACCGCCGACAGAACACGCCGAAGACCGCATCTTCGGCAACGACCCGCAGGTCGCACCACACGGCAAGTTCGAGTCCACCTGCGACCGCAAAGCCCTCGACAGCAGCAATCACCGGGATGTCAAGGAGCAGGCGGGTCGGCCCCATCGGCCCGAGCGAACCAACAATCTCGTCTGCCGGGTCTGCGTTGACGCGGTTGCCATTGCCGGTCGCGACCGCCTTGAGGTCGGCGCCCGCGCAGAACGTGCCGTCAGCGCCTGTCAGCACGGCCACCGCGATGTCCGGATCGCGATCAGCGTCGACAAAGGCATCGAAGAGCAGCTGCGCCGTCGGTCCGTCGACAGCGTTCCGGCACTCGGGTCGGTTGATCGTGATGATCCGAACCGGTCCGTCCGTTTGGACATCGACGGTCGTGTGCTGGCTGTCCGGATCGCTCACGATCCCTTCCTACACGACGGAGCGGGGCAGCACGACGGTCGTCTGAGCGCCGGCTCTCAGCCCTTTTCGATCGCGGGCAGCACCTCGAAGAGGTCGCCGATGACCGCATAGTCAGCCTTCACGACCATGTTGGCGGCGGGGTCGATGTTGATGGCAAGGATCTTCTTCGCTGCCTTCGCACCAACCCAGTGCTGAATCGCGCCGCTGATACCGCAGGCGATGTACAGCTGCGGGGCGATGCGCGTGCCGGTCTGGCCGACCTGATCGCTGTGCGGACGCCAACCGTTGTTGGTCACCGCACGGCTGCAACCCACAACACCACCGAGCCTCGCGGCGAGCGCTTCGAGCACTTCGAAACCTTCGGCCGACCCGACACCCCGGCCTCCACCGATCACGATCGGCGCGGTCGCCAACGACAGGCCTTCGGAGAGCACGACGCGATCCTGAATCACCGAGCGGGTCGCCCACTCGGGCGACTCGACCGACAGCTCGGACACCGTCGCGGCCGCCCCGGGCGACACCTCGTCGGTCTCAACAGCATGGTGTGCGACCGAGACGATCGGCATCGACGATGCCAGGCGGGCCTCCTCGTTCAGCGAGCCACCCCACTGCACACGAGTGATCTCCCACTCGTCGGCGGTCTTCACCTCGACGCAGTTCGCCACGAACGCCAGACCCAACTCTGCCGCCGCATGTGCCAGTACCTCGTTGCCACGGTCCGTGCCACAGGCAACGATGCCGCGCGGCGACAACTGACCCGCGGCAGCCGCAACGACGGCGCCGTACAACTCGGGGCCGTAGTCGCTCGAAATCGGGCAGACGTGAACGGTGACGGCTCCGTGCGCAGCGCACATGTCCGCCAGGCCGGCGGCGTCGGCACCAATGACCAAAGCCTCAACTTGCTCACCAAGCTGGTCCGCGATGGAACGAGCAAAGGTCAACGCCTCGAGCGAGGCGTCGGCCATCGTCCCCCGGTCGTGTTCGATCACAACGAGCACACTCATGACCACAACCCCAGTTCCTTCAGCAATTCGACGACAGCAGGTGCAGCGGCGGCGCCTTCACCGAGGATGACGGTCTCGGACACCTGCTCTTCGGGCCGGTTGAGACGCACCATGGTCTGCCCGCCGGGCGCAGCCTCGGAACCAGCCACATCAACAGCAAGCTTCTTCGAGGCGAGGCGTCCACGCATCGTCGGATAGCGGGGCCAGGTGATGCCTTCCTTGACGCCAATCGCACACGGCATCGGCAAGTGATACACCTCCATACCCGAGTCGATCTCGCGCTGCGCTTCGAGGACAGAGCCGTCGTCAGAGATCGACACGCCCTTGATCGCGTTGACCATCGGCCGGTCGAGCGCCCGGGCCGTACGGATGCCGACCTGGAACCCGCCGGAGTCGGCGGACTCGTTGCCAAAGATGATCACGTCGAAACCGCCGTCGACTTCCTCGATCGAACGGATCGCGTCGGTCAGCGCTGTGGCTGTCCGCTGCGGGTCCCACCCCATCGAGCCAACGTCGACCAGGGTCGCCTTGCTGATGCCGATCGACGCCGCCCACCGGCACTGCTCGTCGGCCTCGGCAACACCCAGGGTCAACACATGCGACTCGCCCCCGTGCGTCTCGACCAATTGCACGGCCAACTCGAGGGCGCACTCTTCGTGCGGGCTCATCGTGTGCCCGAGGTTGGTCGCGTCGACGGCCTGACCGTCGTCGGTGATGTTGATCTTCGCGCCGGGCGCCGGCACCCGCTTCACGCAGACGAGAACTCGCATAAATGCTCCGATCAGCCCTTGAGCCGGATGTCTTCGGGGTCGAACGGGCCGTCGGTGCCGACGACCTTCACGGGGAAGAACTCGTTCATGTACATCACCTGCAAGTCAGTCCCAGCGACAGCGAGCGCTGCGGGCAGGTACGCCATCAAGATCATCTTGTCGACCGACGGGCCGTAACCCGCCGTGGTCACCCGCGACACACGACCGTGGCTGTCGAACACCGTGTTGCCGTCGAGATCACAGATCGGCTCGTTGCCACCCTGCATCCAGCGGGTGCGGCCCTGTGCGTCAGTCTGATCTTCAACGGTGAGCGTGCACATCAGCACCTCGGGATCACCCGCCTCACGAGCCGCCAGGTAGGCCTCCTTGCCGATGAAGTCGGCCGACTTCACCTTCGGGCGAGCGAGACCAGCCTCGAGCGGGTTGTACTCACTCTCGAGTTCAGCGCCCTGCAGGCGGTAGCCCTTCTCGAGACGACCCGACGTGCCGTAGACACCACCGCCGGTGGCGCGGATACCCAGGTCAGAACCGGCTTCCATCAACGCATCCCAGAGCTTCGGTGCGTCATCCCATGCCACGTAGATCTCCCAGCCGGAGTCGCCGACATAGGAGATGCGGAACAGCGTTGCGTCGATCTCACCGTCGCCCACGCGCAGCTTGACGTCACGAAGCGAGCCGTACGGTGAGCCCTCGAACGACAGATCGGCGTCGGTGAGCTTGGCGACGACGGCAGGAGCGTTCGGGCCCCAGACGCCGAGCGTCGACGTTTCGAGCGTCCGGTCGGTCACCGTGACCGAGCCGTCCCGCGGCATGTACTTCTTGACCCACGCGAGGTCGCGGCCACCGTCGAACACGCCGGTCACGACGTTGACGACGTCCTCGCTCAGGCGGTGCATGGTGAGGTCGGAGTGGAAGCCACCGTCAGGCGTCAGCCACGGCGTGTAGGTCGAGCGACCGGGCGCCGAGATCTTGTTGACCGAGAGGTAGTCGGCGAACTCGACAGCACCGGGACCGGACAGCTCGAAGATCTGGAAGGCGGAGAGGTCGACGACGCCGCAGTTCTCGCGCATGTTGAGGTGCTCGCCGACCGTGATCGGGCTCCACCAGCGGTTGTCCCACTCGACTTCGCGCTCTTCGACGCCGTACCGATCGGCGAGGTCGGCATTCGATCCATACCACTGCGGGCGCTCCCAGGAGCGGGCCTGGAAGAAGAACGCATCGAGCGCTTCTTGGCGCGAGAACAGCTGGCTGACCTGCAGGTTGCGACGGTTCTCCCACTGCTCGGCGGGGTGCACAATCCCGTAGGTCTTGTTGAAGTGCTCCTCGGCACGACTCCAGATGTGATCCTCGTTGCGCTCGTGATCGTAGAAGCGGGCGATGTCGGCGCCGTGCGCATCGATCACTCGCGGGTAGCCATAAGTCATCCACTCGGCGACGACCTGCGCCATGCCGGGGCCTTCCTTCACCCACACGGCAGCGGCCGACCACAGGTTGCGCACCTCGGTGGTCTCGCCGAGGCACGGCATCGCGTCGGGGGTCAACGACAGCAGGCCGTTGATTGCGTACTTGATCTCGGCATCGCCAAGCATGTCCATCAGCTCGATCGCTTCTTCCATCTGCTGGTCGAAGTCGTCGGGTGTGAACGGCATCTCGGTCGGGCTGAGCGCAGCTTCCTCATTCGAGGGGATGTCGTCCGGGTGATGCAGGATCGGACGGTGGGCGTACGAGCCGACTTCCATCGAGCCGGACGATTGACGCTCGTAACAGAACGTGTCCATGTCGCGCACGATCGGGTAGCTGATCTCGCTCTGCGTCTCGGCGAGGATGTCCATCGGGCCGACGTCGGCCATCTGATGCACGGCAGGCACGAGCGGGATCGTCGCGCCGGCCATGTTGGCGATGCGGTTCGACCAGACGCCACAGGCGACGACCACGTACTCGGCTTCGATCCGACCCTTGTCGGTCACGACAGCGGTGACTTTCTGGAGGCCGGTGCCGGGCTCGTCTTCGGTCTCGACGTCGAGCACTTCGGTGTTCGCAAACACCTTGAGGCCGGTCTTCTCAATTGCCTCGTTGCGGAAGAGCGTGCCGGTGTCGAGGGAGTCAACGACCGAGACGGACGGGCAGTGGAAGCCACCGAGGATCACGTCGTCATTGATGAACGGCACGAGCTCTTTGACCTGGGCCGGCGTCAGCAGTTCGGCCTCGACGCCCCACGCCTTGGCCGACGTCATGCGACGGTCGAACTCGTCCATCCGTTCCTGGGTGCGAGCAACCTCGATGCCGCCGGAATCGACGCTGCGCTCGACATCGCGGTACTGGTTGGCGCTCTGCACACCGAGCAGCGCCATCTCCTTGTTGTGGTCGACCGGGAAGATGAAGTTCGACGCGTGGCCAGTTGAACCACCCGGGTTCGGCAGCGGGCCCTTGTCGAGCAAGACCATGTCGGTCCAGCCGAGGCGGGCGAGGTGCCCGACCAGACAGTTGCCGACGATGCCGGCGCCGATGACGACGACCCGCGCTGATTGTGGGACGGCGGTGGACGGGAATTCGGAATCGCTCATGGCGCTGCTCTCTTCGAACGTTGTTGCACTTGACAGTGGTGATATATCAACAGAGTATGAGTCCCGTGTCAACCGCCATGTCGCTCGGGGAACCGCCACCGCTGTCGCTCGCCGAGCGCGCGTACGACGAGATCCGACGAATGATCATCCGCCTCGAGCTCGCACCCGGCGACGTCGTTCGTGAAGCGGACCTGCAAGCGACACTCGAGATGAGCCGCACGCCAATTCGCGAGGCACTGCAACGACTCGCTCGCGATCACTTCGTCACCGTGATTCCGCGGCGCGGCATGTTCGTCAGTGCAATCGACGTCGACGAACTCTCGATGCTCTACGAGACTCGCGCCGTCATGGAGCCCTACGCGGCCCGCCTCGCCACGAAGCGCGGTACTGAAGCCGACTGGGCCGAGATGGCCGACGTGCTGGCCGAGACCCAACTCCCAGGCAAGGCCCCCGCCGAACTCCTCCAACTTGATCGACGTTGCCACGAGATCATCTGGCGCGCCTCGGGCAACCGATTTCTCACCGCCAACCTCGATGTGTTGTACGCGCAGAGCGACCGCCTCTGGCACATGTACCTCGCCGACGTGCACGACATGAACCATGCCGTCGACGAACACGCTGAGATCCACGATGCCCTGCGCAGCGGCGACGCCGAGCGGGTCGCCGACCTCGTCGAAGCCCACGTCAACGGCTTCGACGCACAGGTCCGCGCCGCCGTGACCGCGCGGCTGACGTCGCCACTCGGGTGACCACTCCTCGCTCAACGACTGCGCTCCGCGCCAGACCGAGCAGCCGCGCGGCGTGAATGGCGACCGATGCCTGTCGACTACGGTTCCAGACACCAGCAGGCGGACGACCCACGGGATGGAAACACATGAAGCGAGCACTCATCGGTGTCATGGTGGCACTCGCTGCCAGTGTCGGCATCGGAACCAATTCGGCAACAGCCGGAGAACCCGGCGGCAATGTTGCGATCACGTACTACTTCGGCGCCGACGTCGGCGCCGAGACGGCCGCCAACGCAGCGGTCCCCGAGATCTTCCAGGGTGGCCTCAACGTCACGGCCGCGAACTGCCCGGCGCCGTCGGTGAGTGTGGGCCCCGGCGGTTGGCAGACAACCCTCTCCTGCTCGCTGGCCAACGGTGACTACACCGTTGGTATCGACGGCCTGACGAACCGAGGAGTGAGATCAGTCGGCTGCCAGGACACCTCCAACGGCGTCGAGGAGATCGATGCGGACGGCGCAGACTTCCCCATCCTCTTCAACAGCGTCGTCTGCGACGTGTTCATCGAGCCGTATCCGACGCTCTACATCGACAAGAACGTCGTCAACGGAGTCGCCACGTCATCGGACTTCGGCCTCGAGGTCTTCGACACCGACGGCGGCACCGCGACCTCGACGTTGACCGACCCCAGCGGCACGGCATGCGACTCGACGGGTCCGAACGGCACCGACTGTGCGGCCATCCAACTCGAGCCGGGCACCTACTACCTCGGTGAGACCTCGGTGGCTGGCTACCTGCCCCAGTCTCTGCTGTGCACCCCGGTCGGAGGCCTCGACGGCGAACAGCTCCCGACGCCACAATTCAGCGGCGTCGAACTCTCGCTCGGATCGGGTGACGTGCTGTGCACGCTGACGAATGAGTACTTCACACAGACCGTGACCGTCGACATCGACGTCGTCAACGACGAGGGGGGCACCGCCGACGGCTCGGCGTTCACCATCGAGGTGTACGACGCCTCAAACACTCTCGTGGCGTCGGGCGTTGACCCCGAGCCAGGTACCGGTAACGCCTCGCTGAGCTTCGTTCTGCCGATTGGCAGCTACACCTTCGGCGTCGACGGCCCCGCCGGCTACAGCTCGTCCGTCGTCGTCGTCGAAGAAGAGTTGCCGCGGGCACAAATCGACGACCCCAGTGCGCAATTCACACTGGGCCGCTTCACCACGGCCTCGGCGGTGATCACGGCAAACGACCCGGCTCCGCTCGTCACGACGACCACTGTGCCGCCGAGCACGGTCGATCCGAACGCCGTGCTCCCGGCGACGGGCACGGCATCATCAACGATCCTGATGTGGGCGCTGGCTGCGTTCTTCCTCGGATCCGGCACGGTGCTCGTCACCCGACGGCCCTGATTCGGCCGCAAGAGCACGCTGTCAGCCCACCGCGTCAGCTCTTCACCGGTGGCGGTTGCCACACACCCTGCGAGACTGGGGCGATGACCGGACTCGAGTTCACCACCGATCACTGGTACCTCGACGATCTGCCAGGAGACCCTGACGACCGCAACGTCCGTCGCCAGGTGAACGAAGCCGCTTGGTCCCGAGTGACTCCGACGCCGACTGCCGATCCGGCGCTGATCGCGCACTCCCCCGAAGTTGCCGCCGAACTCGGAATCAGCCACGACGCCGTGCACAGCGACCAGTTCGCCCGGGTCTTCTCAGGCAATGAAGTACTCACCAATATGACGCCGTTCGCCATGACCTACGGCGGGCATCAGTTCGGCAACTGGGCCGGACAACTCGGCGATGGACGAGCCATCGCGCTCGGTGAGGTCACGACACCGACCGGCGCTCACCAGGTCCTCCAACTGAAGGGCGCCGGTCCGACCCCGTACTCGCGCGGCGCCGACGGCCGGGCAGTGCTCCGGAGCTCGATTCGCGAGTTCCTGTGCAGCGAGGCCATGCACCACCTCGGCGTCCCGACGACCCGGGCACTCAGCCTCACGCTGACCGGCGACGAGGTCGTGCGCGACATGCTTTACGACGGCCACCCGGCGCCCGAGCGAGGTGCGGTCGCCTGCCGAGTGGCGCCGAGCTTCGTCCGCTTTGGACACTTCGAACTGCCCGCGTCACGCGGCGAGATCGACCTCCTCCGCCAGCTCGTCGAGCACACGGTCCGCCGCCACTTCCCTCACCTGCTCGCGGGTGAAACCGCCGAGACCGGCGCCGGAATGAGACCGATCACCGACGACGTGATCGCGGCATGGTTCCGCGAAGTGATGGTGCGCACGGCCGACCTGATGGTCGACTGGATGAGAGTCGGCTTCGTGCACGGCGTGATGAACACCGACAACCTGTCGGTCCTCGGGCTCACCATCGACTACGGCCCCTACGGATGGCTCGAAGACTTCGACCCCGGTTGGACACCGAACACCACCGATGCGGGCGGCAAGCGTTATCGCTACGGCAACCAACCCGAAGTCGCACAGTGGAACCTCAGCCGACTCGGCGGCGCGCTTGCATCACTCGTCGACGATGTTGCCCCGCTCCAATCCGTGGTCGACGACTACCCGGCATGCTTCGGCAACGCCTGGGACACCGCACTTGCCGCCAAGCTCGGACTCGCGGCGAACGCCATCGACGTCGACGTACACCGCGAACTCGCGAACGAACTGCTCGAGATCCTGCCCCTCATCGAGACCGACATGACCATCTTTTTCCGCACGCTCGGCGACATCGACGTCACAGAGATCGACACCACGGTCACCGACGACGAGCTCCTGCAGCCGCTCCGGGGCGCCTACTACACGCCCGCTGAGCTGACCGGCGATGTCCTCACACGAACGGCTGACTGGTTCCGTCGCTACCTGACGCTGAACGCAACGCTGGACCAATCGCCCGACGAACGCCGCGCCGCGATGCACGCCGTCAACCCGAAGTACGTCCTGCGCAACTACCTCGCACAGTTGGCGATCGACAAAGCAGACACCGGCTCATACGACATGATCGACGAACTCCTCGACCTCTTGCGTCGTCCGTACGACGATCAACCGGGCCGCGACGAATACGCCACGCTTCGACCGGACTGGGCCCGCGAACGCGTTGGGTGCTCGATGCTCTCCTGCTCGTCCTGACGCCGCCCCTCAGCGTGGCAGCTGTGTCACACTTTGCGCATGACGGAACACGGGAACGAGAGCGAGAGCGAGCCAGACCTCTGGGCGAACACGGGAAATCAGCCGTCGGTTCCGCCAGTGTCGCCTTTGGCC
>CAXMZV010000064.1:0-12291 GCA_964199985.1 Candidatus Ilumatobacter isfjordensis
GAGGGTGGAGAAGGCAGCAACAAGCGTCGTCGGCGCCGTCGCAAGGGTGGCGGCCGTGGCAACGAAGGCCCGCAGGGCGAAGACCTCGACGTCATCGACAACGATGGTCAGCCGCAGGGCTCTGAACCAATCGAGGTCACCGGATTCCTCGACGTCCGTGACGAGGGGTACGGCTTCTTGCGTACCGATGGCTATCTCCCGACGAAGGACGACGCGTACATCACGGTCAAGATCGCCCGTCAGTTCGGTCTGCGTAAGGGCGACGAGGTCGTCGGCACCGTGCGTCCAGCGCAGCGCAACGAGAAGAACCCGCAGCTGGTCGACGTCAAGACGGTCAACGGCGGCGATCCCGAGGCCGCGAAGACGCGACCGCATTTCGAGAAGTTGACGGCGCTCTTCCCGGACAAGCAGTTGCGGCTCGAGAACCCGGCCGACCCGGCCAACATGACCGCCCGCATCATCGACCTCCTGTCGCCGATCGGTAAGGGCCAGCGCGGCATCATCGTCTCGCCGCCCAAGGCTGGCAAGACCACGGTGATGAAGACAATCGCTCAGGCAATCGAACTCAACAACCCCGAGGTCGAACTCCTCGTGCTACTCATTGACGAGCGGCCTGAAGAGGTCACTGACATGCGCCGCTCGGTGAGCGGCGAGGTGATCTCGTCGACCTTCGACCGGCCGAGCGACGAGCACACCCACGTTGCCGAGATGACGATTGCGAAGGCTCGCCGCAAGGTCGAAGAAGGCAAGGACGTGGTCATCATTCTCGACGGCATCACTCGCCTCAGCCGGGCCTACAACCTCGCGGCGCCGTCGAGCGGCAAGATCCTCTCCGGTGGTATCGACGCTGGTGCGTTGTACCCGCCGAAGAAATTCTTCGGCTCGGCTCGCAACGTCGAAGAGGGTGGATCACTCACGATTCTGGCCACAGCATTGGTCGACACGAACAGCCGCATGGACGAAGCAATCTTCGAAGAGTTCAAGGGCACGGGCAACATGGAGTTGCGCCTCGATCGCAAGGTCGCCGAGCGCCGCATCTACCCGGCCATCGATGTGGACGCGTCGTCGACTCGTCACGAAGAACTGCTCTTCGATCGCAAGCAACTCCAGATGGTTTGGAAGCTCCGCCGAGTCCTCAGCGGCCTGGCCGCCGACGGCAACGCCGCCCCCGGCCTCGAGCTGTTGATCGACCGCCTGAAGACGTTCCGTACCAATGCGGAATTCCTCAGCGAGATCGCCAAACAACCAGGAATGTGAGCCCTCAGCGCCTCCGGCGCTGGGCGGCTGGCGCCGCCAGTGCGACTTCGTCGCACGGTCTCAGTCCACCGCCTGACGGCTGTGCTCGGTTCGCTCGGACCACTCTGGTCTCCCGTGCGGAACAAATCTTGAACGCGCGTGGTTACACTCGACCCGCCCGATCTGTCGCCGACGAACTCGTTCAGCCGGCACCAGGAAGATCACAAAGGAAACATCATGAAGACAGACATCCACCCCACATACACCGACACCAGCGTGCGGTGTTCTTGCGGAAACACGTTCACCACGAAGTCGACCCTCGAGGGTGACCTCACGGTCGAACTCTGCAACGAGTGCCACCCGTTCTTCACGGGCAAGCAGAAGCTCGTCGACTCCGGTGGTCGCGTCGAGCGCTTCAACCGTCGCTACGGCGCTCGGAAGAACGCTCCTTCCAATATCGAGGAGTGACGCAGAGCGCTGTCACTGACAGCGCTCTCACCGGTCAAGAGATTGACAAGATCGATCCACCAGAGTGCCACCCCGATGGGGTGGCACTCTCCGTTTTCCCTGCGTGTGGGTTCGACGGTCGAGAACCCCGCTGCTAATGTTGCGATTGGGTTACAGACGAGGCGTTCAAGGAACTGGGACAAACGCCGATAGAGCAGCAGCGGGCAACGCATTCACTGATTTCGGCGATCCACCCGAATCCGAACGACGAGGAACATCTCACTGTGCCATTGAAGAACGAGCGCAACGTTCGCCATCTCCTCCGGCGCACCGAATTCATCGACCGACAGTCGCGAGTGGACGAACTGATGGGGTTGAATACGTTCGCCGACATCGTCGACAACGTGCTCGACGTTCCGTCGAATCCGCCCCCGGTGGTGTTCCAGAACACTGGCGAGGACGACAATTGGCGACGCGGTCAAGAACTCGCCCACTTCTGGTTCGATCAGATGGCGAACGACTCGCAGAAGCCCATGCAGGAGAAGATGGCGCTCTTCTGGCACGGCCATCTGGTCAGCGACATCGAGAAGGTCGGCAGCGCCGAACTGATGCGGGAACAGATCGACCTGTACCGCACTGACGGGCTCGACAACTTCCGCGACATGGTCAAGGTGATGTCGACGCAGGTCGCCATGCTGCGCTACCTCGACAACAACCGCAACGAGGCGGACTCGCCGAACCAGAACTTCGCTCGCGAGCTGATGGAGTTGTTCCTGCTCGAAGTCGGCAACTACACCGAGGCCGATGTCGAGGCGGCCACTGCAGCTTGGACCGGGCACAGCGACAATTGGGAAACCGACGAGTACGTGTGGCTCGACGACTTGGAGAAGCGGCCCTGGACGCCGATCTACCACGACAGTTCGGCGAAGCAGTTCCTCGGTCAAACGATCAACAACGACCCGGATGTTCCGAAGCTCCACGGTGACGAGACCATCGACGTGATCCTCGGCAACGGCGTCGTGCCGGCAGGGGCGGACAAGGTGCCCAACCGAGGCAGGCCGACAAGTCTCGTGGCTGCAGAGTTCCTGTCGCGAAAGCTGTGGGTGGACTTCGCCAACCAGTCGCCGCCAGCAGCGGTCATCGCTGCGATGCGCGACGCCTTCGTCGCAGCCGACTTCGACATTCTCCCCTGGGTGCGCACGATGCTGCTACGCGACGAGTTCTACACCGACGACGTGTTGACCGGGCTGGTCCGGTCGCCGATCGACTGGATCGCGTCAGTGTTGTACGCGCTCGATCTGCGCTCCGCAGAGGCCACGCCGATGTGGTTGACGGGCAATACCGGCCAGCGGATCTTCCGTCCGCCGAATGTCAGCGGTTGGAAGATCAACGGCTACTACGTCAACGCCAGTGCAATGGAAGCGCGGGCACGGATCGCGGAAGGCTTCGCCTGGTCTGCACACCGGGACTACTGGAACATCGGCGGCCACCTCCAGTTCAGGAACGGTCAGCTCACGCGGGATGAACTGATCGAATCGAGCGGGTGGCCTGACTACATCCCCACCATGACGAACGAGCAGGTGGTTGACAACATGGCCAACTTCATGGAGGTCAGCCTCACTGCTTCGTCGCGGCAGCAACTGATCGACCACCTCGTGGCGAGCGAGCGTTACGACCGCAATCATCTTGTCTTCCTCATCCTGCTCGCCCCCGAACTGCACGTGGCCTGAACGGAGACACCCCATGCTTGACAACGACATCTCCACTGCCGGTGCGCTGCGCCACCTCAGCGCTCCAGAAACAGCCCTCGCATCTTTCAACGATGCGCACGCACTCGATCGCCGTCGCTTCCTGCAACTTGTTGGCATGGGCGTTGGTGCAGGACTCGTCACTGGGCCGGGCTCGTCGCTGCTCGACACAGCGCTCGGGAACGGCAACACATCGTGGGCCGCCGGCCCGATCGGTGCCACCGATGGCATCCTGATCGTGCTCGGCATGTTCGGCGGCAACGACGGGCTCAACACCGTGGTGCCAATCACCGATGGCGAGTACTACGCGCAGCATGGCGACCTGGCGATTCCCGCGGCGCAGACCCTGTCGATCAACGCCAACACGGGCCTGAATCCGGAGCTGACCGTCCTCAAGGAGTTCTGGGACAACGACCAACTCGCCATCGTGGAAGGCATCGGGTATCCAGACCCTGACCTCAGCCACTTCAACTCGATGGCCAAGTGGATGTCGGGTGAGACGTCGGGCATCCCGACCTCGGGCTGGATCGGGCGATGGCTCGACGGCTATCTGAACGGGTCGAAGGACCTCTTCGCAGCGGCCGAAGTCGGACACTCGCTGCCGCTGCACATGCTGGGCGAGTCCAGTCGGGCGACGGCGATCCCAGCCAGCCGTCCGTCATTCGGTGCCCGCCCCGAAGAGCGTTATCAGCGTCAGTATCAAACGGTCCGCAACCTCAGCTCGTCCAGCACCGACTTCTGGAACCGCCAAATCGGTCAGGCGTTTGTGGACCAACTCGAGGTCTCAAGTCGGATTGCCCCGGCGATCCCCGAGGAGCTCCCCGACGTCGACCTCGTTGCTCGACTCGAAGTGCAGGCCCGGCTGATCAACGCCAACCTCGGCTTCCGCGTGCTGAGCGCAGGCTGGGGCGACTTCGACAGTCATGCCGGCCAACCGGACCAGCATCCCGTGCGAATGCAGGAGCTCAACGCCGCGATTCGCCGGTTCTATGAAGTACTCGATCCGGCCTGGGCAACTCGCGTGACGTTCATGACGTTCTCCGAATTCGGCCGCACGAGCCAGAGCAACGATGGCGCAGGCACCGACCACGGCACCACGGCACCACACTTCGTCTTCGGCTCGAACGTCAAGGGTGGCCTCTACGGTGAACGTCCCACGCTCGCGGGTCTTGGCCGGTGGGGCCGGATGGCCCATGACGTTGACTTCCGTGACTACTACGGCAGCGTGATCGATGGCTGGCTCGGCGGCGGCTCGTCCGAGGTCCTCAACCGATCGATCGAGAACCTCGGCCTCTTCGCGTCAGTACCGGGGGGCACTGCTCCAGACGGACCGACCAACCCACCCGGTACCTCCGTGCCAACCGGCTTGACCGGGTACAGCCCCCTCATTCCGCATCGCATCGTCGACACCCGTGAAGGGCTGGGTTCGGCTCAGCGCAAGCTGCGGCCGGGAGAGTCATTTGTGGTCAAGACCACTGGGGTGCCGGGTCTTCCCGCAACTGGCGTGGCCTCGGTTGTCGTCAACATCACGGCGACGCAGGCGACCGGCGGAACATATTTCACCGTCTATCCCCGTGGTGGCACTGATCCCGGTGCCGTCAGCAGTCTGAATCCTTCGGACAGTCGCGACAGCAGCAACTACGTCGTCACTGCCGTGAATGCGGCGGGCGAGTTCATCCTCTACAACAACAGCAGCCAGACGCACTGCGTCATCGACATCGCTGGCTACTGCTCGGCGAGCTCGACTGGCGGTCTGATCTCGTTGGTGCCGGACCGTTTGCTCGACTCGCGGATCGGTCTCGGTATGCCCACGGGTCCGCTTCGTGGCGACACCTCGGTCGATCTCCAGATTGTGGGCCGCGGCGGGGTCCCGGCAACGGGGGTCGACTCGGTCGTGGTGAACATCACGACCACTGGTGCGTCGACCGGTGGTTTCGTGGCGGCGCATTCGACTGACGTGGCGCGACCGTGGGTCTCGAATGCGAACTACGCGCCCGGACACATCATTTCCAACTTGATGACGTGCAAAGTCGGCAGCGACGGCAAGATCCGGATCTACACGAGTTCCGGACTCGTCGACATGGTCGTTGACGTCGTCGCCTACTACGGAAGCAGTGGTGCTCGACTGCAGGTCGCGTCCCCATCGCGCATCCTTGACACGCGGTTCGGCAACGGCGCACCGAAGCGACGGGTGGGTGCCAGCAAGACTGTGGATCTGCAGGTGCGCGGTCGCGGCGGCGTCCCCGCCAACGCCAGCGCTGTGGTGATGAATCTCACCGCAGCCGGGCCGACGGCCACCAGCTTTGTGACGGCATATCCAAGCGGTGCAAAGAAGCCGTTCACGTCGGCGATCAACATGGTCAAGAACGAGACGCTGGCCAACCTGCTGATCTCCAAGATCGGCGCGGATGGAAAGGTCAGCCTGTTCAACTCAGCGGGCGAGGTCGACCTCATCGCTGATGTGACCGGCTGGTACGTCTGACGACCTCTGTAGGTTCGGTCCGGTGACTGATCGATCGAGTTCGGACGGTGCGACTGCGAGAAGGTCTCAACTGCTCGCCATGAAGTTGAGCGCACTGGTGCGCGAGCACCGGGACGCAGCATTCTCCGCCGAACCCGAGACCTTCGCAGGCGGGGCAGCGGCGATCCACGATGATGCTGCGTGGGTGCTGATCGACGGGCCTGCTGGTCGCTCGCTCGGCAAAGCGCTCACATGGGCGTTGAGGCGTTCGGCGACGGAGCTGCATGTGATTGCCGAGAGCGACACCGGTCTGCTCGCTCGCCGCTCCGCAGCGTTCACGTTGCCGACCTCGATTTGGTACGCCGAGGGGCGCACCCTGCTTCCAGCGCTTGCCGAGCCGCTGGCCGAACCCCTGCCGGTGTCGACCGAGCATGAGGAGTTGCGCTCGTTGATCGTGGCCGGCGGAGCGACTCCACATGTTGAACACGGTGTGCTGTTCGGCGAAGTGCGAGGACTCGAAGTGTGTCGTGTCGTCGACAGCCCGACCACCGGCTTCCTCGGCGAACTCAGCGAGCTCGCCGAGCACTTGCCCGCCGACGAAGGTGGACTCCGCCTCGAAGTCGGAGTCGGCGCCGCGGACCGTGAAGCGTTCCAGCTGTTGCACGGCGAAGTGCCCACCGTCGAGGCATTGGTCAGCGTTGTTCAGGCGGTCGAGACGCATCGATCGACGGACTCACCGCAACACCCGCTCAATCGGCTGGGCGTCGAACGGTTTCTACGATGGCAAGCCGAGCAGACTCCCGCCCTCGTCGGATGTGCGTCGCTCACTCCAGGGCAACCTCCGCTCCCTCGGCCCAATTTGAAGGACCCGACCCCGTGCGTCGGCACCGGCATCGACACACGGGGCGCATCGACGCGAGTGGTGTTCTCGAGTGGCGTCGACCTCGACGTACTGCCCTACGTCGCCGACGTGCAAGCGATGGGCGAACAACGTGTCGTGCTCGCGCTGCCCGAGCGCGACCTGTTGCCAGTGGTGTCCGAGCTGGCTGAGCTGTTGGCACAGCCGATCGAGATCATCGCGTTGCCTTCGTCGACATCTTGACGTCGTCCGCCTGGTCGAGATCAGTTCAGAGAGGTCGGTGTGATCGGCCAGTAACCTCAGATCGCCATGGCTCACCTCGACATGTTCGACCGTCTCCGTCAGGTCGCTGACGAGTACGAGACGCTTGAACACCAGTTGTCTGACCCCGAGGTGCTCGCCGACCCGACCCAACTCCGCACGCTGTCCAAGCGGTACAACGATCTCGGCCCCGTCATCGAGAAGTTCCGGCTGCACCAGACGCGGTCGTCCGATCGGGACGCAGCGCGCGAGATGTTGTCCGACGCAGCCGGTGACGAGCGCGAGCTGATGCAAGCCGAAATCGACGAGGTCGACACACAACTCCCAGCGCTCGAAGACGAGTTGCGCGAGATGATGCTCCCGAAGGACCCATACGACGGCAAGAACGTGGTGATGGAGATCCGTGGCGCTGAAGGCGGCGAGGAAGCCAACCTCTTCGCTCGAGATCTCTACGAGATGTACGACGCCTACGCAGCGGGCCACGGGTGGAAAACCGAACTGCTCTCCTCAACCCTCAGCGACATGGGCGGTTTCAACGAGATCACCTTCGTTGTGAAGGGTGCGACTGCCTGGCGCAACCTCAAGTTTGAAGGTGGCCCACATCGCGTGCAGCGCGTGCCGGTGACTGAATCGCAGGGGCGTATCCACACGTCGTCGGCCACGGTCACTGCGCTTCCTGAAGCTGATGAGGTCGACGTGTCGATCGACGACCGCGACCTCGATATTGACGTGTTCCGGGCGAGTGGGCCGGGCGGCCAGAGCGTCAACACCACTGACTCTGCCGTTCGCATCACGCACGGTCCCACGGGGTTGGTCGTGTCGATGCAGGACGAACGATCACAGTTGCAGAACAAGCTGCGCGCGATGACCGTGCTGCGGACTCGGCTGTTCGAGCTCGCCGAGATTGAACGTCGCGAGGAGCAGTCGGATGCACGCCGGTCGCAAACCGGCGGCGGTGGCCGGAGCGAGAAGATTCGCACCTACAACTTCAAAGAGAATCGGGTCACCGACCATCGCATCGGGTTCACGATCTATCGACTCGCCGACACGCTGGCCGGTGACCTGCAACCCGTGGTTGATGCGCTGGCTGCCGACGAACGGTCCCGGCTCCTGGCCGAGGGTGGCGAGAGCGAGCAGTGACCGAGTCGGCTCAATCCGACCGGGATAACACAGCCGGCGACGAGGACTCGACCACGACATGGCGAGCGCTCTGGGCTGAGACCAGCGAGGCGATCGGGGACCGCCAGCACGCACGATGGATGTGCGAAGTAGCCTCGTCGACCGAGTCCGAGGAGTTCCGTGAATCGCTCGACGAAGCGCCGACGGTGCGCATGGTCAGTCACCTCGATGCCATGATCGCTCGCTACCGCACCGGCGAACCATTGCAGTACGTGCTGGGCCGTTGGGCGTTCCGTCGACTCGACCTGGCAGTCGATCAGCGGGTGCTCATCCCGCGGCCCGAAACCGAAATGGTTGCCGAAGCCGCGCTCACGATTGCCCGTGGCTTCGACGACGAGCGGACGATCATTGACCTGGGGACTGGCTCAGGCGCGATCGGTCTCGCGCTTGCGGACGAGTTGCCTTTGAACGGCACCAACATCTGGCTGACGGACGCGAGTAGCGAAGCGCTCGACGTGGCGCGGGCGAACCTGGCCGGCATCGGTCGATCGGCGCAGAACGTGCAGATTGCACACGGCTCATGGTTCGATGCGCTCCCTGTCAGCGTGGTTGCAGATGTGATCGTGTCGAATCCGCCCTACGTTGCGGACGCGTCGCCGGACCTCGAGCAGATCGTGGGGGAGTGGGAACCCGGTTCGGCGCTGTTCGCTGGTCCCGATGGGCTCGACGACATCCGGGTCATTACTGACGGTGCAGTCAGCCGACTTCGTCCAGGCGGATGGCTCATCCTCGAGATCGGCCACGACCAAGGCCCAGCCGTGCAGCAACTCCTTGAAGCGAAGGGCTACGTCGAGATCGAGATCCGAAAGGACCTCAGTGATCTCGACCGAATCGCGTTGGCCCAACGCCCCTGAATCGTCCCGCCATCAATTCTCCATTCCCACTGAGTCGGGATCGGTTGGTTCGAGGTCAAGAAGGCATGCACCCGAGTTGCCCTCCGGCAACGAGCGGTGAGAGCCGCCGCAGAGATCGGGCGAACCGGACCGACTCAGACGAAGCGGACGGCGATTTGGGAGAGAAGGGAACCTTCTTCCGGGCTCACCTCATCATCGGCGCCTGCGACTTCGCGGGCCGCCGAGAACAGGGCAGAGCGCAAGACGCGACTGCTGATCCGACTGTCGATCGAATCGAGGAATTCTTCCACTCGGTCGCGCTCGATGGCATGGCGTGCCTCTTCGATGGCGGGGCGGAGGTACTCCTCGAACGCAAAGCCGTCGTTGCGCCACTCGGTGCTGATCTCGCGGACGAGTGCGACCTCTTCGTCGGCGATGTCCTGATCGGCGAGCATCACCAACGCAAGCAGTTCCAGGGCTGCCTGGTGTTCCAGGTTGGCAGTGGCGTGGACGGCGACGCCGCGGTACAGCTCGATGAGGCGATCGTTCATACCGGCACAACGTTAGACCACCCGCTCCTCGCTGTCCGTTTCGCCCGTCGGTTTCATTGGGGGTTGACAACGGATCAGGTCGTTCGTCCAGACGGTCAGATGGGCGTCGGGAGTGAGCGGCGAAGGAAGTCGAGTTGGTGGAGCAGCAGGTTCTCGGCCACCTGTTCCTGCGGTGTCATATGGGTGACACCGACGAGCGGCAACACCTCGTGCGATCGTCCGGCGGCGAGGAGCGCCGATGAGAGCTGCAACGTGTGCGCGGCGACCACGTTGTCGTCGGCCAGTCCGTGGATCAGCAAGAGTGGACGTTGTAGATCGGCAGCGAGAGGGAGCAACGAACTCGCGTCGTACTGCTCGCTCTGCGTGTTGGGATCGCCGAGGTAGCGCTCGGTGTAGTGCGTGTCATAGAGCCGCCATTCAGTGACGGGCGCGCCAGCGATTGCTGCATGGAACAGATCCGGACGGCGCAGCACCGCGAGGGCCGCCAAGTAGCCGCCGAAGCTCCAGCCACGAATCGCCACTCGTCGGAGATCGAGGTGCGATGTCTCCTTCGCCACGAACTGCAGCGCTTCGATCTGATCGTTGAGCGGCGCCGTCGCCAGGTCGCCGTTGACCGCACGCTCCCACTCCGAGCCTCGACCCGGTGTGCCGCGGCCGTCGGTGACGACGACCGCGAAGCCTTGGTCGGCAAACCACTGCGACGCGACGAACGCGTTGTTGGCGCGCTGGACGCGCAACGCGTGGGGGCCGCCGTACGGATCGAGGAGGACCGGCAAACGCCCGCTTCCATGCGTCGTCGCGTGGTCGTGGGGGAGGAGGAGTGCAACGCTGAGACCCGTCTCGTCTGTGCGGAAGAACTGGACGTTGGGTTGCACGAGCGGTGCTTCGGCGAACGACGGAATGGTGTGCGCCGCGGTTGCGGCGTGGGTGCTGCTGACCGTGACAGTGGCTCCAGGTTCGTCCATCGATGCGGATCGCACCGCAGTCGTCGGGCCGCCCTCGGCAACCCAGTGCACGCCGGGCTCGTCGGTCAGCGCTGCAAGCTGGCCATCAGCATCACGACGCCAGACGTGGAGCGACGTGGCGTCATCGGTCGGGTTGGCCGCGAAAGTGATCGAGTCTCGAGTCGCGGAGAGCACAGACCGCACTTGGAGGTCGGTCGGGGTCACCGGTTCGCCGGACACCATCAACCGTCGCGCTCCATCGCAATCGGCCGCAGTGACGAGCGTTCCGTCGTCGAGGAGGCGCGGCGTCCCCGGCACCAACTCGACCCACGCGTCGTCGTAGTCGTGGGCGAGGACTTCGGTTTCGCCGGTGATTTCGTCGACCTTCAAGGTCATCGTGCCGCGCTGGTCGCGCGACTGGACGAGCATGATGAGGCCGGCTGTGGTCCAGTTGACCGACGCGATGTAGGGGAAGAATTCGCGATCCCAGTCGACGTCGGTTCGCGATCCGTTCAAGCCAAGGAGGTGCAGCGAGACGGTGGCGTTGTCGGTGCCGGCTGCCGGGTATCGCACCGTGCGGGCGGGTGTGGCGGGGTTGGCCGGGTCGGCAATGCTCCACTCGGAGACCGGCGCGGTGTCGACGCGGCACGTGGCGATCGTGCTGCCGTCGGGGCTCCACCAGTAGCCGCGGAATCGGTGCATCTCTTCAGCAGCGATGAAGTCGGCGCTGCCCCACGTCACGGTGTCGGCTTCAGCTGGGTCGCCACCGGCCAGGACGCGCCATGTTCCGTCGAGCTCGGCAATGCACAACAGGCGTCCGCTCGCGTACGCGATGCGCCGAGCAGTCGGGTCTGGGCGAGGATCGAACACCGGACCGGCAACGTCGAGGGGGCGAGCGAACCCACTGAGCAGCCCCGCTGCGAACAAGCGACCGCTCAACGCGAAGGCAGCAACCTTCCCGGCGCGGTCTGTCGCGTACGCGGTGATGCCGCCGCCGCTCTCTCGCGTCCGCTCGCGACGGGCGCGCTCTTCGGGTGGCAGGTCGCCGTCATCATCGGTTGCCAGCAGTGCTCGGGGATCGCCGACCAAGCGTTCTGTCCCCGATGCGACATCGAGCACCCACAGCGAGTTCACCGAGTCGGAGCCGCTCGCGCTTCGCAGGAAGATCACGCGCTCGCCATCGGCCGACACGGTGATGTCGCGAGGTGCGCCGAGAGTGAACCGCTGGGTTCTGGCGTGTTGACGAGGAAAGGTATCGTCGGCGTCAATCGTGCCGTCGGGAAGCGTCGTGGTCACGTCGACCACACTACGGAGTGGACGACGCCCGGCTTTGACCTTCTGTTAGGGAGTGAAGTGCGCAACTGCCTCGGTGACCAGGTCGAACGCCGCGGCAGCGTCGACGCGGGTCAGCACGACGACGTTGGGTGCTGCCCGCTCGATCAAGCGTCGCTCGTCGATCACCGTCATGCCGCGAGTGTGCTCGCCCTGGGTTTCGACAACGACGTGACGATCGACGCGCTCGAACAGGTCGGGGTGGGTCAGTGCCAGGACGGCGAGCGGATCGTGCATCGCTCCACCTTCGAGGTGACCCTCGTCGTGGTTGCGCAGGTACATCATCGAGAAGAAGACGAGCAGATCGGCGAGCGTGGTGGCCAGTGTGCCGCCGATCGCCCGCAGGCGTTCGATGCGGGCCGGGTTGGCCTGGAACTGATGCGTCACGTCAAGGCCCGCCATGATGATCGGAGCGCCACTGGCGAACACGATCAGATCGG
>CAXMZV010000065.1:0-12277 GCA_964199985.1 Candidatus Ilumatobacter isfjordensis
TCTCGATACACGCCGCGCAGGTCTGGATGGCGACGTGGGCCTCCTCGAGTTCCGTGTAGGGAACCCACTGCTCGACGAGCCTGCGCAGCGAGTCGTTCGAATGGAAGTGAGTCCAGTGGTTGAAGAGGTGGCGTGCACGTTGAAACAGTGACTCGCTGAAGACCGACGACGCCCGCATTTCTTCCCACATTCGGGTGAGGCGTGGGACCGACTCCTCGATCGGGCCCGAGGCGAGGACAGCACCGTTGAGCGAACCGATCGAGGTGCCGACAATCAGGTCGGGTTGCAGACCTTTGGCAAGCAGCGCCTTGGCCATCCCCACCTCGGTTGCACCTCGCAGCCCGCCGCCGCCGAGCACCCATGCGAGGCGGAAACGATTGTCGGACACGTTGTTCAGACTACCGGCACCACACGAGGCGGGCCGACGGGTGGACGGCCTCATCGCTCCGAACTAGCGTCGCGTTCAGCCAGCGACGGTGAGGGGACTGACAACTATGGATCGCCTGCCTCCCCGTTGGGTTCGTCGATTTGTTGTCGCTCCAATCGTGTTCGTTGGCGCGTTGGTCCTCACTGTTCTCTCGCCACTGATCCATCTCATGGCAGCGATCATCGATCTGCTGTTCGACCGTAAGCGGTGGCGGCTGACGAGGGTCGTCGGGATCGGGTTGGCGTTCTGCGTCGGCGAGGTGTTTGGCTTGTTCGCATTGTTCACGGTATGGGTCGGCAGCGGGTTCGGCCGCTTCATGGATCGTCCGATCTGGGTGCGCGCCAACAACCTGCTTGCGGGGCAGTACATGGCGTTGGTCACCAACGCGATCCAGTTCTTCGTCGGGTTCCAGTTCAAACTGGTCCTCGAGAATGACCCGAGTGGCGCGCAGTTGTTATTCGCCCGCCACGCGGGGCCGGGCGATGCGCTGCGGTTGATGAAGATCGTGTTCCGGGACATGGGTCGTCGGTGCCACGCAGTGGGCGCCGCAAAGCTTCAATGGGATCCGTTCCTCGATGTGGTCGGAGAGCGTCTGGGGTTCCACTATCTCCACCAGTCACCGAAGGACACGGTCGCCGAACTCGACAAGATCCGCGAGCTGACGGCGGGGATGGGCGACGACGAGACGCTCATCCTGTGCCCGGAGGGCGGCAACTACACGCCCAAGCGGCGAGCGTCGCGTATCGACAGCGAGCGAGCGCGTGGGCGCGAGGACCGGGCGGCACTCGCCGAATCGTTGAAGCACACCTTGCTGCCGAAGACCGGTGGGGTTGCGGCAGCCATCGAAGGTGCTCCACACGCAACGGTCATCTTTCTCGGCCATGCCGGCCTCGACGAGATCCACGGGCTTCGTTCACTGTGGCGACATATGCCGCTCAAGCGGCCCGTGACCGCACAGGGGTGGACCGTGTCGTTGGAGGACCTTCCGCTCGACCGAGCAGGTCAGTCGGATTGGCTCATCGAACAATGGCGCCGGGTCGACGACTGGATCGACGAAGCTCTGACCGCGCCTGACGCTCCCGGGAACCCGCCGGTGACCTGAACGAGGCGAACGCGCTCCCCCGCACCGGGTGGCACGAGTCCGTAAGCTCATGGCGTGGGATTCAGGGATCGCTTCTACACGCCGAAGACGGCGCGAGCGATTCTGTCGTGGCGCATCCTGCTCGGTGTCGGAGTCGCAGTCGGCTCGATACTCCTCGGCCTCAATCCGGCTCTAAGCATCGCCTTCGGCGTGATCGCATATGGCGCCTCAGTCGGCGCAGCGATGCCTCGGAACCAACGCGTGCGGATCGATCCGTTCACGGTGCAGGAGCCGTGGCGCCAATTCGTCCAAGGAGCACAAGGTGCTGCGATCAAGTTGCAGCAGACCATCGATGCCGGAGGCGACGGACCCGTAAAGGACCGCATGCAAGCGGTTCGCGAGAAGCTCGAACACGGCTTGGACGAAACCTGGCAGATTGCCCGCCGCGGTCATGAGATTGACCAGGCTGTCCATCGCCTCGACCCGACGGCCCTTCGATCCAAGCTCGACACCTTGCAGCAGCAGGACGATGCCGATGCTGCGATCGCATCGGTCAAGTCGCAACTGGCGAGCGTCGACCGGCTCAAAGAACAGTCGACCCGCACGTCCAACCGGTTGCGTTTGTCGCAGACTCGCCTCGACGAACTCGTGGCGCGGGCGGCCGAAGTCAGCATCGGCGCCGGCGACACGGACGCCTACGAACACGACGTCGAGGATCTCGTTGTCGAACTCGAAGGCCTGCGTCTCGCCGTCGAGGAGACCCGCACCGCGTGAGCACACTGCTCAAGAGCAACCTCGTCGTTGCGGCCGGCACGTCGTTGTCGCGGGTCACCGGCATGTTGCGCGTGACCGTGCTCGCCGGCGTCATAGGCAGCACGGCTCTCAACGATGCCTACGTGCTCGGCAACGAGACACCGAACATCGTGTACGAACTGCTTCTCGGCGGCGTGCTCTCCGCCACGCTCGTGCCGCTGTTCTCCACATTTACCGAAGACGACGACGAAGCCTCCGGGCGCGAGTCCACGAACGTGGTCATCACGATGGGCGTCGTCCTGCTGTCGGTGTTGACAGTCATCGCCGTGCTCGGTGCACCGCTGATCTTCCGCGTCTTCTCGCTCAACGTCGCTGACGACATCGATCAGGATCTCTTCCGCTCGGTCGGTACGACCCTGTCCCGGGTCTTCCTCATTCAAATCTTCTTCTACGGGTTGACCGGACTCGCGAACGCGTTCCTGAACAGCCGTCGTCGCTTCTTCGCTGCTGCGTGGAGCCCGATCCTGCCGAACCTGATCATCATCGTCACGTTGCTGTCCTTGCCGGACCCGACTGATGGCGTGTGGCAGTTGAGCGACGTGATCACCGATTCCCGGCTCCGCCTCACACTCGGCTGGGGCGCAACGCTCGGCATTGGCGCCATGGCGCTGATGCTGATTCCTGCGGCACTGTCGACGGGCTTCAAGTTCCGGTTCGACTGGCAACCCAAACATCCCGCGGTGAAGCGTCTTCTCAGTCTGTCGTTCTGGACGTTCGGCTTCGTCGCCTCCAACATCACGGCCCTCGTCGTGGTGCGCAATCTCACCGAACCAGGAACGTCGGACACCTTCGCCTACTTCGCTGCATTCACGTACTTCGTGCTCCCACAGGGACTGCTCGGCGTCTCGATCGCGACCACATTCCAACCTGAACTGGCGCGTTCGGTGGCGCGCAAGGACAAGGCGGCGTTCATCACCACGATGTCGTTGGGCGTCCGGATGACGGCGCTCCTCACCATTCCGGCGGGCGTCGGGCTGTTCGTCCTCAGACGACCGTTGGTCGGTCTCGCCCTCGAGAACGGCACGTTCGGTGCTGACGGCGCGCTCAACGCGTCACGAGCACTCGCGGGTTTCGCCTTGGGCCTCGGTGCCTTTTCGATCTACCTCTTCGTGCTTCGTGGCTTCTACGCCCACAAGGACACGAAGACCCCGTTCAAGGTGAACGTCGTCGAGAACACGATCAACATCGGGCTCGCGTTCGTCCTCGTCGGCTCGTTCGGCGTACTCGGTCTGGGGGCGGCGTTTGCTGTCGCGTACGTACTCGCTGCGTTCTGGGCACTGCAGGTCCTCAGTTACAAGGTGCCTGGTTTCGAACTCCGGCCGATCCTCGCCAGTCTGTGGCGCATGATCGTCGCTGCCGCGGTGATGGGCGAGTCGGTCTGGTTCATCACGCGCAACGTCGGTGGCAACGTCGGCGTCGACGCACTGCTTCGGCTGGCGATTGGCGCAACCGTCGGTGTCATCGTCTACTTCGGGCTGCTTGCGGCGATGGGGGCATCCGAACTCGACGCGCTGAAGCGTCGCCTTCCCGGCCGATAAGCTGTTCACCATGTTCAAGTACATCAAGAAGCAGTGGAACTACCTCGTCGCGAAGCTGACCGGTCGCTTCAACGACAACGCTGATCCCAAGGTGCAGCTCGAACAGGCAATCGGTTCGGCGCAAACACAGCACAAGCAGCTCAAAGAACAGGCTGCCAACGTCATTGCGGGCCAGAAGCAAGCCGAGATCCGCTTGAACAAGAAGATGACCGAGCTCGAGAAGCTCAACGGCAACGCCCGTCAGGCCCTGATCATGGCCGCCGATGCCCAGAACGCTGGCAACGCCGAAAAGGCAGCGCAGTACACGAGCGCCGCCGAAACCATCGCCGACAAGCTCCTCAGCGTCGAGGCCGACGTCGAGAGCCTCAAGTCGATGGTCCTCGAATCCACGCAGGCTTCCGATCAGGCCAAGGCAGCGGTCAAGCAGAACAGCCGCCTCCTGCAGGAGAAGATCGCCGAGAAGTCGAAGCTCCTCAGCCAACTCGAGCAGGCCAAGATGCAAGAACAGATGAACTCGGCCATGAGCCAGCTCACCGAGACCGTCGGCGACGACGTCCCGACGCTCAACGAGGTCACCGAGAAGATCGAGGCTCGCTACGCGAAGGCCAAGGCGACCTCGGAGCTTACCGACGTCACCGTCGAGAGCCGTGTGCTTGAAATCGAGCAGGCCACCGCCAATGTCGAAGCACAGGGCCGCCTCAGTGAACTGCGCGCCGAACTTGGTCTCGACAGCGCACCCGCCGTCGAAGCCGCACCGGCCGCTCAGGCAGAATCCCAGCCCCTCCCCGCCCCCGAAGCCTGATCCGACTTCAGGCGAGGATGACGAGGTCGTCGCGGTGGACGACGTGGCCGACGCCTGATTCTCCGACCGCCTGACTCACATCTGTTGCGCTCATGGCCACCATGCCGCGTGCGAACACCGCGTCGCCGTCGGTGATGTCGACGACCTGACCGAACTCGAATGGTCCCTCGACCCCGGTGACGCCCGCTGGCAGCAGGCTGTTCGGGTGATCGGTCAGCGCTGCCCGGGCGCCAGCGTCGACATGCACCGTGCCAGACACCTCTGCGGCGAACGCGATCCAGAGTTTGCGGGCGGACAGTGTCCGGTCGTGTGGTGCAAAGGTGGTGCCCACGAGTTCGTCGGAGACGGCGCCGGAGAGCACGCCACGGCGGTTGGCCGGTGCAATGACCGACCGGATGCCACTCCATGACGCCATGCGTGCAGCGGTGAGCTTGCTGGCCATGCCACCGCTGCCACGTGCGCTGCCATTGGCATCGGCGCTGATCGAGAGCAGCGGGTCGTCAGCCTTGACGAACGGGACCAGCGTCGCGGTGCTGTCCGTGCGGGGATCGGCAGTGAAAACGCCGTCCGTGTCGGTGAGCAGCACGAGTACATCCGCGCCAACGCCGTTCGCAATCAGGGCAGCGATTCGATCGTTGTCGCCGTACCGAAGTTCGTCGTTGGCGATGGCGTCGTTCTCGTTGACGATCGGCACACACCCGAGTTCGAGCAGACGATTCATCGTCGATCGCAAGTGCAAGTACTGATTGCGCGTCACGAAGTCCATGGAATCGACGAGGAGTTGTGCACCGACCAAGCTGTGGCGGTCGAGTTCAGCGTTGTACACCTCGAGCAACCGACTCTGTCCTGCGGCAGAAATCGCCTGGAGTGTGGGCATGTCGGTCGGGCGAGCAACAAGGCCGACTGCGGCCACTCCAGCAGCCACCGCACCTGACGAGACGATGATGGCTTCGTGCCCTTGCTTGCGCAGCACGGCCACCTCGTCGCACAGCTTCGCAATGGCAGCGCGATCGATCACGCCGCTGTCGTCAGTGATCGACGCAGTTCCGATCTTGGCAACGACGCGCACGATCAGACGTCCGGCGAGTACTCGAAGCTGAACCCAGCGATCCAGATGACGTCGCCTTCTTCGGCGCCGGCCTTCGCGAGCATCTTGGGCACGCCGAGCCGTTCGAGACGGTGATCGATGTACGACAGCGCTTCGGGAGTGGTGACATCGTTGAGCGCAACGATGCGCTCGACCTCACGACCGACGAGTCGGAAGTGGCCCGGCTCGACCACTTCGACCGCTGCACCCTTGGCCTCGGGGCGGATCGTCACCACACCATCGGCGTACTCGATCGCCTGACGGGCATCGTGTACTCGCTGAGCGAGCTTGCCGACCAAGTCGTTGAGGCCGGACCTTGTGACCGACGAGATGACATCGCCCTCCCAACCCAGAGCCTCGAGTTCTTCGGGCTGCACGGCGTCGCCCTTCGTCCCGACGACCACGCGCGGTCGGTCGAGCAGATCCGGCTGGTACTGGCCGAGCTCTTGCAGCAGCACTCGCTCCTGCTCTTGCGGTGACACGCCATCCATCGGAGCCAGGTCGAGCATGATGCACAGGACCAGGGCCCGTTCGATGTGGCGAAGAAACTGGTGACCGAGGCCTTTGCCTTCGCTCGCGCCCTCGATGAGACCGGGGATGTCAGCGACGACGAATTCGGTGTCCTCGTCCAGTGCGACAACGCCCAGGTTGGGTTCGAGGGTGGTGAAGGGATAGTTCGCGATCTTTGGCTTCGCCTTGGAGATGACACTGATCAACGTCGACTTGCCGACGTTGGGAAACCCGACGAGCGCCACGTCGGCCATGAGGCGCAGTTCCATCTTGAGCCAGCGTTCTTCACCGTGCTCGCCTTGCTCGGCAAAACTCGGTGCGCGACGCTTGTTCGACAAGAACTTCGCGTTGCCACGACCACCGCGACCGCCGGCCACGGCGAGCCACCGGTCGCCCTGATTGACCAGTTCGGCGAGCAGTTCGCCGCCGTACATGTCCGAGATCACGGTGCCCATCGGCACCGAAATCTCGAGCGACTCGCCACGTCGACCGTGCATGTCCTTGCCCTTGCCGTGCACGCCGCTGCCCGCCTTGCGGTGCGGGTAGTCACGAAACGCGAGCAAGGAGGCAACGTTGTGGTCGGCCACGAACCAGATGTCGCCACCATTGCCGCCGTCGCCGCCGTTGGGACCGCCGTACACGACAGGCCCTTCGCGTCGGAAGCTGACGCAGCCTGCACCGCCATCGCCTGCCTTCACGTTGAGTTGGCATTCGTCGACGAACTGGGACATCGTGACGAGGCTAACGCCGCAGGCTTCGCCGTACGCTTGATCCATGGACGACTTGCCGTACGCCGACGCTGCTGACGAGCGTGCGGATCGCTGGGCCTCCACAATGGCCGGCCATGCCGATACTGACGTCGTCCTCGCCCACGCCGATTCTCGGGCCGAGGTCGGCGCGACGACAATTCTGAGTCGCGAGATCCGCGAGGAACGTGAAGACGCTGTTCTTGCCGAGCATGCGACGCGCTCGCAGGGTGCGGGCAATCGGGCCGTCGAAGAGGCACCGGATCCGCATCGCACGTGTTTCGAACGCGACCGCGACCGCATCCTGCACGATTCGTCATTCCGACGCCTCGCCGGCAAGACGCAGGTCTTCGTGTTTCCGGAGGATCACCAGCGCACACGGATGACCCATGCACTCGAGGTTGCCCAGGTCGGGCGGTCGGTTGCCACGGCGCTGAGCCTCAACGTGCCGCTGGTCGAGGCGATGGCGATCGGCCACGACTGCGGCCACGGGCCTGGCGGGCATGCCAGCGAAGACGCCCTGTCGCCGTACCTCGACGGTGGGTTCGATCACGCCCCCTGGGGTGCCGACGTCACGCTGCAACCACTCAACCTGTGTGCCGAGACGCTCGACGGCATCCGCAATCACTCGTGGAGCCTCCCGGCTCCGCAGACCCCCGAAGGCGAGGTGGTGTCGTGGGCGGATCGGATCGCCTACGTGTGCCACGACTTCGAGGATGCGGCGGCCACCGGCATCGTGACCGAAGAGATGTTGCCGTCCATCGTGGCGGAACGGTGTGGTCGCGATCGCTCGACCCAGCTGGGCACGTTTGTCCGAGCGATGGTCACAGCAACCATGACGTCGGGTCGCGTCGGCATGACGCCCGACATCGCCGAAGCGCTCGCGGCGTTCCGTACGTTCAACTACGAGCACATCTACCTGCGCCCGGCGAGCGCACGCCAGAGCGACGCCGTCATCGCGCTCCTTCGGGCATTGGTCGAGCACTACGCCGATCGACCGCACGCACTCCCCCAGGCCACCACGGCAGCGGTTCTCGGCGACGACGTCGATGTCGCCCAGATCGACGCGGGCAGTGCAGCAGCACTTCGTGCAGCGGTCGGCTACGTCGCCGGGATGACCGATCGATTCGCATGCCAACAGGGCCTCACCCAACTCAACTGGGATCCGACGAAACTGCCCGCCGGCATCGGCATCTAACTGCCATCAAGGAAGAGCGCCCTGATTCCGAGACCCATGATGAAGAGACTGCCGAAGCCGTACAGCAGGTACTGCTTGTCTCTGATGAACGGGCTCGTTCGATAGCTGTACAGAATGCCGACGGCAATGATCGTGGTGAAGCCGTACAGCGCGTGAAAGTCGTCGAGCACACGACCTTCTTCGTTTGCGAGCAGCGCGCCAACAATCGCGACGACGAAGACCGATACCTGCGCCACCCCGATGGCCCACCACATGGCACGCAATCGAAGCGGCTCCACGTACTGCGCGGCGAGGGCCCAAACGCCAACAACAGCGTTCGACACGATCAGAAACCAGCCAAGGCCGCTGTGGATGTCGATCACGTCGGGTCGGCGCAGTCCTGGCCGCCGATGATGCTCACCACCACGGAATCGTCAGCGAGCCCGTTGATCGCGCCGCGCAGGTTGTCGTTGATGACGAAGGTTTCGGGGAAGAAGTCGTCCGAGGGGTTCAGCTCGAGCCCGGGGTGCGCTGCTTCGAGCGCGATCAGGTCGGTTCCGAGACTGACACCATTCTCGGTGACCAGGCCCAGCGGCGTTTGGTCGGTCACTGCCACTGTTGTGCCGTCGAAGTTGTAGGCGCCGTAGGTATAGGCGAAGAAGTGTGGGCGGCCCTCCAACACGGGCGACACGTCGCCGAAGGTGAGGCGCAGGCTGCCGAATGACACGACCCGCAATTGTGTTCCGGCGCAGGCGCTGATCTCGAACGGATCGACCCAACCGGTATCCGCTGTCGGCGGTCCGACGAACGAACTGAGGTAGGCAACCACGCCATCAGGGTCACCGCTGAACACGGCGGCTCCGATGCCATCGTCGCTGAACACCAGGGCCTCAACCGCTGGATCGACGGGGATCGTCGTCGTCGTCGGAGCGGCCTCGGTTGTCGAGCTGGCTTCGGGTGGAGCCGCCAGCGTCGTGGTCGGGTCGACGGTTGTGCTTGTCTCGACCGTTGTTGTGGTCGCGAGCGGCTGCGTTGTTGTGGTCGTTGGGAGCAGCGTCAGCTTCGTGGTCGGGCCAGCGACGCCATCGTCGCTGCCACCACACGCTGCCAGGGCCAACGCCAACGCTGTCGACCCGGCAATCATCATTCGACGCATCACCACATCTTGGCCGCGCCGTCGCGCCAAGTGGTGTACCTCAGTCGAAGAGCCAGCCGCGACGCATCGGTGGCTCGGCACCGCGCTCGATGTACGACTCGACGCCGAACATCGCGGCGAACGCTTCTTCTGGCATTTCGAGGAAGAACGATTGGTCACTGATCTGGCTGCGGTGACACGCGATCGCTGCTCGCTTCTGAGCGACGAAGCCACTGACATCGACCTCAAGGGTCAGCTCCGCCTCGGGCATCCCGAACGGGTTGCCGTCGTCAGCGGGCCCGGCGGGGTCGAACGGTTCGCCGTCGTCACCGTTCTGGGGCGGTGTCATTCCGGATTCCATGGCCTGCTGCATCATCGTGACGACACGGTCACGATTCATTGTCGCTTCGAAGATGCTGATCTCACGGCCTTCCGAGATCAGCAGATCGGCTGCTGCGTGACCGACCTCATGCACCTTGATGTGGTCGGGATGGCCGTAGTTGCCGTGCCAGTCGTAGGCGGTCAGCACGTCAGCGTTCTCCTCGCGGAGAATGACGGCGAGACATTCGGCAGCCTCAGCCAGTTCGGCCTGGAAGAAACAATCGGGATCCGAGTTCTGGTCCCAGCCGGTCATCCCTGAGTCCGTGTAGCCGAGGAACACGACGCGATGAGCGCCGAGCGCAGCGATCGATCCGTCGGTCTCCTGCTGGCGACGATCCACCAAGGTCTCGCCGTCAGCAAGATCGTCAGGGACCTCGCCGTGAGCGCCATCAGTCGCAACGACGAGCACCACGCGGTGTCCCTCCGCCACAGCGCGCGCCATGGCTCCGCCGGTGGCGATGGCCTCGTCGTCGGGATGGGCGTGAAAACAGACCAGTGTCGACATCGCCGACAGTGTGGCACCTCGGTGCCGTCATACCCACCCGCCGTCTTTACTCGGCGTGACGCACGGCGCCTGATTCGAGGAGTGCGTCGACGTGGTCCGCAGCAACTCCCCAGTCGGCCAGGATCTCTCGGCTGTGTTGCCCCGGATGTGCCGGCAGCTGGTCGATGGTGGCCGTCGTTCGGCTGAACCGCGGTGCCGGCGCCGGCTGAGTGACACCGCCGAGTTCGATGAACGTCTGCCGGTCGACGTTGTGCGGGTGAACGGCTGCCTCGCTCATCGTGAGAACGGGGGCGAAGCACACGTCGGTCATCTCCATCAGCTCGCACCATTCGTCGCACGTCTTCGTCTTGAAGAGTTCGGCGATGCGGACTTTGAGTTCGGGCCATTGCGTCGCATCCATCTGGCGAGCGAATTGCTCGTCGCCTTCGAGGCCGGTGAGCCGCATCAGCTCTGCATAGAACTGCGGCTCGATCGACCCGATGGAGATGTATCGACCGTCGGAGCACTCGTACACGTCGTAGAAGTGCGCGCCGGTGTCGAGCAGGTTGGTGCCGCGCTGCTGTTCGTCGAAGATGCCCGCGGCCTTGAACGACCAGAACATCGTCATCAGGATGGCCGTCCCATCGACCATCGCTGTGTCGACGACCTGACCCTGTCCACTCCCCTTCGCCTCGAGCATCGCTGCAACGACACCGAGGGCGAGGAACATGCCGCCGCCACCGAAATCGCCGACCATGTTGAGTGGCGGGACCGGCGCTTCACCAGCGCGACCGAAGTGCGCCAACGCTCCAGCCAGCGAGATGTAGTTGATGTCATGTCCTGCTGCCTGCGCATAGGGGCCGTCTTGGCCCCAACCGGTCATCCGGCCGAACACAAGCTTGGGGTTGCGAGCCAAGCACTCGTCGGGTCCGACTCCGAGTCGCTCCATGACGCCGGGGCGGAACCCCTCGATCAGCGCGTCAGCGGAGCCGACGAGATCGAGCAGCGTCGCAACACCGTCGGGATGCTTCAAGTCGATCGCAATGTTTCTGCGGCCACGCAGGCTGACGTCGCCTGCTGGCTTGTCGGGCGCAGCGCCGCGCACTGCGCCGGCGCGCTCGACGCGAATGACCTCAGCTCCGAGATCGCTCAGCAGCATGGCGGCGAAGGGTCCGGGGCCGATTCCGGCGATTTCGATGACGCGGAGTCCCGCGAGTGGTCCAGACATGAGTTGCTCCGTTCAGTTGGTGGCGGTACGAGCGTGTCCGCCGATGGCCTCGGCGAATACGGGGGCGAGTGGGACGGGCAGGTCGTGACCCATGTCGGACACCAGCAGGTAGTTGGCTCCGTCGATGAGTTGTGCGGTGCGCTCGCCGCCCGATTGGGTGATCAGTTCGTCGTCGCGACCGTGAATCACGAGCGTCGGAACGTCGAGCGCTCGGAGCCGATCGCTTCGGTCCCCGGTGGCATAGATCGCGGCGAGCTGCCGGGTGAATCCCTCCGGATAGAAAATGCGATCGAATTGGCGTGCTGACCGACTTTTGGTGGCCGCCTCGGAGTAGTGCTTCCTCGACAGCCACACCTTCGCTCGAGTGGCTTCCTCGATGTAGGCCTCGCGCTCGGTGGCAGGTGGCGCCAGCAGCGCCTCGCGTGCTTCGTCCGACGGCTGACCAACCTTCGGGTCACTGGGGCTGCTCATGATCGACGTCAAGCTGGCGACGCGTGCCGGATGTTCGATCGCCATCATCTGCACGATCATCCCGCCCATCGACACGCCGGCGATGTGCGCACGATCGATGCCCAGGTGGCTGAGCAGATCCATGCCATCGGCAGCCATGTCGCTCAGCGTGTACGGCACGTCGACCTGCTCGCCTGCCATCAACGACTGCAGCACCTGCATCGGGTTGACGTGCTGACCGTCAAGCTTCGTGGACATGCCAACGTCTCGATTGTCGTAGATGACCACGTGCAAGCCCTGCGCCACGAGACCGTCGAGGAGTTCTTGCTCCCACACGATCATCTGGCTCGTCCAGTCGATAATGGCCGTCGGCTCGCCCAAGGGGTCGCAATCGTCGCAGCTAGCAGGATAGAACTGG
>CAXMZV010000066.1:0-12183 GCA_964199985.1 Candidatus Ilumatobacter isfjordensis
CACTCTCGCCCGACCGGCGCTCAAGCGACTGACCTCGTCGGCGACCTCGCTGCTGACGCAGGCGACGAGATCGGCCTGGCAGAACTGCGGAGTCTCGCCGATTCGTTCGACGACGCGACCCCACCCCGGTCGGCTCACTCCCCATCGGCGCGCCTCCCACACTTGTGGAGCATCCACGAAGAGGACCAGCGGAACGTCCAACGTCCGAGCCAGCCCAAACCCTGGACGTTCGAACAAGTCGTGGTGCTGCCACACGTATGGAGTGCTGCGATACCTCGAGACGTCGAGCCGCCGGATGCGACGGCTTGCGTGCTGCGCCCACATTGCCCAGCGAACGTCTTTGGCGCCTGTTCGTAGCAACAGTCCCGAACGAGAACGTGCGCTTGGGCCACTCGCTGGCGAGTTCGGGTTGGTCTGAGGTTGTGGGGACCCGGGCCCCTGCGTCTGGAACGCACCGTGACGGGCGTCTGCGGGGGTCATGATCGATGCGGGGGTGACAATCTCGGCAGCGCCGTAGCGCTGGGACAGAGCGTCAGCCCAGTTGCTGATCGTCACCCACACAGCACCTGCTCGAAGCTGCTCGGGTGACGGTGCAACCAGCGGGACGATCACTTCAGGCTCATCTGTCGCGACCATCTGCTTCTCCTCGGATCCGACTGTACTGCGCCCCGAACTGACAATCGCCGCCAGTGGACCAGGGAGCACGTCTCGTTCGAGCGACGAAGTGGCGCAGGCCTCGGCGACGCGGCTCGGGCTTGCCGGCGCTCAGCGCTATGGTCCCGTCGATGTGGGTGTACGCGCTTGAGGGGACGAAGAAGTACGTCGCCACGAACCCGAAGGTGATGACGAGCGCCTTGAATCGGCAGCCGTCGCTGAGACGAGTCGTGGGGAAGCGTCGATACCTGGAATTCGCACTGGGGTCCATCAGCCCGACGTTCGGTCCGAACTTCACCCTGCTTGCCCGAAATCCGTTCGGACGAATCGAATCGTTCTTTCGTGAAAAGCTCAGGATTCGTGTGTACGAGGCGCGTGACGGCGCCAGGGAGTTGAAGCGGCAACAATCAATCTTCTACCCGTGGCTCGGCGTCTCCGATACCGACTCGGTCAGTCAGCGCTGTGAGGCGCTCCTCGATCTCTCGTTCGCAGATTTCGTCTCGTTGCTTCCCAGAGTTGCTCACCTTGAGGACCACCTCAACCCGCAAATTCACAACTACACGCGAGCAGTGGGACCGATGCGTTGGGTCGCTCACTTCGATCACATCGTGCACGTCGAAGACGACGACGCCATGGCCTTGTTCGCCGACGAGTTCGACCTCGACCTTGGCACGCGTGACAACGACTCGTCAGCGGCTCGGGTGAACCTTGCCTGGTCTGCGCCCATGGTGGCCATCGTGCACCGGCTGTATCGAGATGACTTCCGAACACTCGGGTACCGCTTGGAAGACAACCCTTTTCTGGGCGACCTCGGCGAACCCTAGAGTTGGACGATGCGCAGAGGCACCCGAACGGCGATGCGGCAATTCAAGGGTGCAATGGGCGTGCTCAGCCTTCCACCACTCGCACGGCGGATTCGTGCTGAACACCTGACGTACCTGTCAACCAAGAAGCTGCAATCCCTCGTCGACCTGCTGAAGGTGGTGGACGAAGAGGCAGTGGATGGAGGATTTGTCGAGGCAGGTGTGGCGATGGGAGGGTCTGCAATCCTGTTGGCGACTGCGGCCAAGGGTCGCTCGATCGCCTTTGACGGCTATGACCTGTTCAGCCAGATTCCTGCTCCGTCCGAGAATGATCCAGCTGAGGTGCACGAGCGATACCAGGTCATCAGCCAAGGTGAATCCAGAGGAATCGGCGGCGAAACGTACTACGGGTACCGACCGGACCTCTACGGGTACGTGGTCCAGAAGTTCGAAGAGTTCGGCGTGCCGCTCGGTGAGCATGTTCGGCTCCATCAGGGCTACTTCGAGGACACGCTCGAGTTGTCACACCCCGTTGCGCTCGCGCACATCGATTGTGACTGGCACGATCCTGTGGCTCTCTGCCTGGACCGGATCTATCCGCATCTCTCCGATGGCGGCTTCATCGTGGTCGATGACTACTACGACTATGGCGGCTGCCGGGTCGCGACGGACGAATTCCGGTCGAGAGTGAGCGTCGAGACCTACCGGGATCGAGACCATCTGGTTCTCCGCAAGCCCCGCGCTCGGGGGTGAACTGCACAGAGCTGCGCCAGTCGGCATCGATCGAGTCGGCGACCGGCGGTCGATCGGGCAGGTCAGGCCGACGGCGGAGTTGGGTTGCGATCGGGCTTGCCGGGCGGAAACCTGAGTCCCAGCCGACCGCGAAGTCCGTCGGACGTTCCCTGGCACAACCGCTTGAGCTTCAGGGCCTTGCGGTCCTCCTTGAGGACGATTTGAGCCGCCAGCTTGGCCACAGGAACGAACGCTCGACGTAGTTTCCATCGCATCGTGAGCGCATTGCCCTGCTCGAAGAGTCGAAAGGCGAGGGTGTTGCGCGAAAGGTAGTAGTAGTGCCAAGAAGCTCGCTTTCGCTCGTTGTTCGATGCCGTGTAGCGCAGCTCTGCGTTTGCGCTCCATTCGCACTCGTATCCCAGCCGGGGTATGCGCCACTGGAAGTATTCGGTGTCTTCGCAGCCCCAGACGTAGCGGTTGCCGGGAACCCCGGCGTCGAGCACCACTGATCTCGGGATGAGTGCTCCGCGCCATGTCTGGTAGCGGGTGACGATCCCGAACTCGGTCACTTGCTTCGGCCAGACGACCTTGGAGCCCGACGCTGCGACATCGTGGAGTTGCCATCTCAGACAATCGGCTTCGGGCATCGAGTCGTCATCGAGGAGCCAGACGTAGTCGAAGTCGTGCTCAACGGCCCAGAACATTGCTGTGGCGAATCCATTCGCCGGACCGAAATTGTCATCGACCGAGATGACGTGTGACCACTGGTTCGCTGTCTCGAATGCTGACATGACGGTCGCTGTCGCGGTGTCGTCAGATCCGTTGTCGACGAGTACGAGATGGTCGGGACGGCATGTCAACGCTCGGATGTTCGGGAGCGACTGCTCGAGGCGTTCAGCCCCGTTGAAGCTGCAGACGATCGCGCAGACTAGGGCCACGACGTCACCAACTTCGCGCCCGAGCGGACCAGCCGCCGGCCTTTCACCGCATTCCGTCGCATCTGTTCTCTCGGTGTCAACTCTTCGTTCTCGATGGCCAGCGGGCGCCAACGTTGCAGACTCTCTTCGCGATGGGCGTGATTGATCACCTCGACGGGTACGTCATCGATTGACTCCGCGAATCGGACACTGCCCTCCGCCATCGAATACTGGAACACCGTTCGATTCTTGTCGTAGGAATTCGGCAGCAGCCAGCACGGACGATCGAGCAGGTGCGCTGCGACGGCGACATGGAGACGATCTGTCACCACGTGTTCGAACATCGCGACGAAGCACAGCAGATGCTCAGCGCCACGACGAGTCTCGCCGGCGGTGACCCAATGTCGTGAGGCGGAGCCAGTGACGTCGAATGATCGGGCGTGGGCCGCAGAACGAGACCCCATCGGGCGCGATGATTCACCGTCGGACCTCAAAGCAACGAGCGTGCCAGACGGGCAAGCCGCCCCGCGAATGACCGAGGCGAGCAGGTCGCTGCCTTGGAGCGCGAAGGCAGTGTCGTGGCACAGTACGAGTCGGCGAGGTTCGATCCCGTCACTGACCAATCGGTCGTAGGACCCGACCTCCCGGCAGGTGATGGTCAATCGAGGGTGCCGTCTGAGCGTGAAGTAGTGACCCCGCACTGTGTGGGGCAGCACGATTCCTGGTGTATCCGGCGCCAACGATCGCAAGGCTCGGGCTGCGGAGTTGTAGTAGCCCTCAACGAGGTTGCCGCCGCCCGGAATGACGACGCTCTGGGGATTTTTCCCCAGGCGAAGCCGAGCCTCGACGGCGCGCCCGGACCGGCCTTCGATCTCGAGCTGCCCGGCGCGAATGAGCGCGTCGCCAAGGTTGCCTCGGAAGGCCAAGGAGACGGGGTCCCGGAGTTCACCGATCGCCACGGCCAGTCCGTCGAAGTCAGTTTCTCGATGCACTACCGATTCCTTCACCACAGATCGCTCCGTCGACTCATGATCCAACAACCCCCGGACGCTTGCTGCGACCGGGGGTTCCGCAGCGTCGTCCTTCCACGAACGGGTTCGCAGACGTGCCACGCCGTCGATGGCACCCGACGGGGCGACGCCGCGTGACGGATGAGGTTACCGGTCGACCAACTGCTCCGCGGTAGAGCCCTGAGGATTTCGCATCGGCTTATACGATCTGGCTCATGAACTGTCGATCCTCCGAGGAACGTGAACTCGAGCGTGGGTAGCGATTCTCTGCGGCGGCCACTGAGTTTCGTTCTCGCGGGCCGTGGGAAGTCGATTGCTGCGATGGCGGCGACCGCCTTCATCGGCGGGTTGGCAGAAGCAGTCTTCCTGGTGGCAGCGACTCGCGCCGCCTTTGCAATCACCGATGGAAAAGATGAAGTGGGAATCATCGCGGACCAGTTCTTCTCCGTCAATGAGACCCTGCTGCTGGCCTTCGGCATCGTCGTCGTGCGCGTCGCGTTCGCCAGCTCAGCCATCTGGCAGAACGCTCGAGTCTCAGCTTCCGTCGTCGCTCGGGTGCGTCAGCAGTTGATGAATGCCTTCCTGGGGTCGGCATGGGAGGTGCAGCAGCGCCAGGAGGGTGGAAGTCTCCAGCAGTTGGTCGGCGAGTACAGCACCCATGCGAGCAGCATGACCAAGAACTCCGGGTCACTCGTTGTCGCAGCCGCCAACCTGACGGCGATGCTTGGTCTCGCCGTTGCCATCGATCCGCCGGGGGCAATCGTGACGCTGTTCGCGGTGGTCTTCCTCGGGATGTTGCTTCGTCCCATCCGCAGCATGGTCCGCAGGTTCGCGCATGAGTCGAACCGTGCGAACATGGATCTGGCCGTCGGCGTCAACGAGGTGTCCCAACTCGGCGTGGAGCTGCATGTCTTCGATGTGCAGGACGCCGCCAGCAGCCGATTGCAAGACCGAATCGACAACGCCCAGAGTCGGACCCGACGACTCCAGTTCGCATCGAGTTCGCTGAGCACGGTGTACTCGGCGTTGGCCTACCTGGCATTGCTGGCGGCCCTGACGGTTGTCGCCATGTCGTCCTCGACAAATCTCACGTCGCTCGGCGCGGTGATGCTCGTCATGCTGCGCTCCCTGAGCTACGGCCAGGCGCTGCAGGCGACCTACCTCGGTATCGTCGGCTCGGCTCCCGCGATCGACGAGCTTGTCGAGCGGCTCGAAGAGCTCGAGTCGGCCCGACGGCATGACGGCGGAGAGCCTGTGGGAACGATTCGGGTCATCGAGGCAGCGAACGTGAAGTTCGCGTACCCCGGCGAACCTTCCGTGCTCGACGACGTGTCATTTCGCTTCGGACCCGGCGAGATCATCGGCATTGTCGGCCCATCAGGAGGTGGCAAGTCGACGCTCGTACAATTGTTGCTCGGCCTGCGCGATTCCTGCTCTGGCTCGATCATGGTCGACGGTCGGAACATCTCGAGGTTCGCGCGAGCCGAATGGGCTCGGAAAGTGACGTTCGTGCCGCAATCGCCGCACCTCGTCCAGGGTTCCGTTGCGGACAACATCCGATTCATGAGAGCCGATGTCAGTCAGCTCGACATCGAGCGGGCGGCACGGCTCGCCCATCTTCATGACGAGATCGTGTCCTCCCCGTCCGGTTACGACAGGCCGGTCGGCGAACAGGGTGGACACCTCAGCGGCGGGCAGCAACAGCGCGTGTGCATCGCTCGCGCTCTCGTAGAGACGCCCGACGTTCTCATTCTCGACGAACCGACAAGCTCATTGGACGTTCGAAGCGAGCACCTGGTCCGCGAGACGTTGGTCGGGTTGAAGGGGCAGATGACGGTGATCGTGATCGCCCACCGGATGTCCACCCTCGAGATCTGCGATCGAATCATGGTCCTTCAGGGCGGCCAGGTGCGCGGGCTCGATTCCCCTGCAAACCTCGAGCAGTCGAGCGACTTCTACCGCGAGGCCCTCAGCCTTTCCAGAATGAGGTGACGTCTGCGCAATCGCGCTCGCTGTTGCTTCCGAGGCCCCAGGGCCGCAGCCAAGACTCTGGGTCAATCGTTTCGTAGCTGGCACACTGGGGCCGATGAGTCTGGGTGGAACGGCGAAGAAATTCCTCGCACGGCTTGACCGCGCAATTCCAGCACCAGCTGGCATTTCGTTCCTCATCTATCACACGGTCGGTGTTGGTGATGGGGGAGCGGTCGACGTGGATCGCAACAACTTTCGATCGCACCTCGAACACCTTCGTGAGCATCACCAAGTCATCTCGCTCGACGCTGCCACCGCAGCGCTCCAAGCGGATGTCGACGTCAGTGACGCCGTCGTCATCACCTTCGATGACGGCACCGCCGACTTTGTCGAGCACGCCGTCCCCGCTCTTGTCGAAGCGGGGCTCCCCGCCACGCTGTACGCATGTACCCAGGCCATCGAAAGCCAGCAGCCGTTTCCCTGGGGGGCTCCTCCCGCGAGCTGGGCCGGGCTGCGCGACGCAGCGTCCACGGGGCTGATCTCGATCGAGTCGCACACGCACACTCACGCACTACTCGACCGGCTTCCAGCGGCAGACATCGCCGAGGAACTGGACCGATCGATCGAGCTGATCGGCGAGCACATCGGCATCGTCCCCCGGCACTTCGCCTACCCGAAGGCGGTGCCGGGTTCAGAAGCCGCGGACGCCGCGGTTCGCGAGCGGTTCGACTCAGCGACTCTTGCCCGGAATCGCGTCAACCAGCCTGGCCGCGCCGATCTCCACCGGCTCTGGCGCACGCCGATCCAACGCAGTGATGACCTCGATCGATTCGCCGCCAAGGCCGCTGGCAGTGCTCGGATCGAAGGAGAACTTCGGCATCAACTCGCACGCTGGAAGTACCGAGGCGCAACACGGTGACGAGTCCGCCCGAGGATGCGCTCCGGATTCTGCTCGTCACCAAGGGGCTCGACATCGGCGGCATCGAGCGAATGGTCGTCAGCCTGTCGATTGGCTTGCGCGAGCGAGGACACCAGGTCGAGGTCGCCCTGGTCAACGACCGACGCGACCGATTGGTGCCTGAGCTCGAGTCAGCGAGTATCAAGGTCCACCGGCTTCGGGGAACGGATCGAATCGGGTGGCGAGGTGCCGCCGGCTTGGCGCAGCTCATGCGGAGCAACAGGTTTGACGTGGTCCACGTCCACGGGCCACTCCCGTCGATCGTGTGTCGGCTGGTGCCGGGTGCTCGGCCGATTGTCACCACCTCACACACGCCTCTTGCTGCGCTGCGAACGCCAACGCGCATGGCTTGGCGTCTGACAGCCCGACGCGATGCCACCTGCGTCGTCGTCTCAGAAATCGTGGGCAGATCGATCGGCGTGCCGTCGAGCGTGATCCCGCACGGTGTCGACACCGCCGCCGTGGCCGCCGCAACGGACTCAACGTCTCGTCGCAACGACGACGACGAGGTTGTGGGCATCTGCGTCGCAAGCCATCGGCCCGCCAAGAATTACCCGAACCTGCTACGTGCACTTGCGACTGCAAGGACGGCTGGAGCGCGGATTCGTCTGGTCGCCATCGGCGAGGGCCCGGATCTCGAAGATCATCGCCGGCTCGCCAGCGAACTCGGGGTGGCCGACATCGTGGCGTTCGAGCCGCCGACGACCGACGTGCTCCGCCGTATTGCCGGTGCCGATCTGCTCATCGTCTCAAGCGATTGGGAAGGACAGCCAATGGTCATCGCAGAAGCTCTTGCGGTCGGGACGCCCGTCGTGTCGACCTCGGTCGGCCAGGCATCGGCGCTCGTTGGAGAGGACGTCGGGCGAGTCGTTGCGCCCGGCGATCACGTCGCACTCGGTGAAGCAATTACCGAGTTGGCAGCAGACGGCGCGCTTCGGTCCACGATGCGGTCTGCAGCCTGTGAGCAGGGGTCGAGGTGGACGCTTGACGACGCCGTCGAGGCGCACGTCAAGATCTACTCGTCGGTGTTGAAGCGCAGGTCACCGGGCGCGAGGACAGGTACAGCGCGGCGTGCGTCCACGTGGCGACGCCGCCGCTCGCGCTGAACTCGCGAAACCACCGCACACACACTTCGGTCGTCGACCCGGCGTACACGCATCGGTATCGATACACCATCGTCACGCGGATGCGATCGCAGTCGTGCCCACGACTGTGGCGCCACCGGCCGCAAGCCGCGTGAGTGCCTTCCGCCGGGTCAGGGATATTGAAACTGCAGTCAAGTGAGTGCGTCAAGCACAAGAGCTACGAGGGGCTGATGGCACCGGCGCCAGAGTTTGCGCCGCAGTTTCCGCCTTGACGGGCGGCCTTCATCCAATTGATGCGAGATGCGGGCGCCGCGTCAGGTCGGGACCGTCGTCCACGGTCCGCCGACGCCACTGGATGTGGTCACGAACGACGCGGTCAGGGTGATGTCGCGTCGGGTGCCATCGCTGTAGATGCAGCGGTGTCGTTCGGAGATGTCGAGCCGGGACGAGTCGTTGTCGGCATAGGGGCGCCCGCTGTTGTCGACGGCACTCTCGGTCTTGCGGACGACGAAGCTGATCGAGTTGCGGGCCTGCGGCAGGATGTTCATACCGATTCGCTGCACGACGAGGGTCGGGTTGGTCAGGATCGTGGGACTGTCATACGCGAACGCTGGAGACGTCTGAATCAGCGCGGCGGCGCTGCCGATCGCCGCGCTTGCGCAGGGCGGCGTCGGTCCGTTGGCGGAACGGTAGCTCGGACCTCAGAGGCCTCCTTGCCACTGCAGAACCCATCAGTTCCATGCTGGTCAGATGACCTGTCGTCGTGCCGCGAGATATCGTCGGGTCGATGTGTTCGAGGCGGCTGCTGTGATTCGCCTGGGAACATTCGACCTCCTCGGCAGCCGGGTCAATCTGCGCGCGTCGGCGCCCCTTGCCAAGCCGCTCCAGGAGGTGCTTGCCGACCTGTCGTGTCGCAGCGCTCGACGCGCCCCCATGCTGACCGTCGAGCGGTTTACCGATGGTGACTGGTCGGTGGCATGGCGCCACGAGCAGCGCTACAGCGGACCCGACGCCAGCGTGGCGTTCTACGACGTCTTCGGTGCATTCAACGAGGTGGCGGCGCGACAAGTTGCCAACGTGGGTGGGGTCGGCCTCCATGGCGGCGCCGTCGCCATCGACGGGCGGGCGCTCGCGCTCGTTGGTCACAGCGGCTCCGGGAAGTCGACCTTGACGGCGGCGCTTGTTTGCGCTGGGCACGGCTTCGTCGCCGACGAGGTCAGTGCAGTGTCGGGCCCCGACGCACAGAACCCGATCGTCAGCACCTTCCACCGCCCGATCGGATTGCGCCGGGGCGGAGCCGCTGCGCTCGGCATCGAGATTCCCTCCGGGCCGTTCGACCAGACCTTTCCACTCCGAGCCGAATCCGTGGGCGAGCTCAGCGGGCCGGCGCCCTTGGAAGCGATCGCCTTTGTCGAGCGCGACGAATTCGGCGAGCCGACGGTCGAGCCGATCAGCCCTGCTGTCGCGTTACATCGTCTGTCGGACCAGACACTCGGCACCTGGGGACTCGAACGCGAGACGTTCCGCCGACTCGAAACCATGGTGAAGAACGTCCGCGCTGTGGTCCTTCGATACGCTGAGACCGCCGACGGTGTCGCCTTGGCCGAACAGCTGATGTCGGCTACGTGAACGACTTCAACCTCTCGCCGGCCGACTTCAGCGAGGCTCAACGGTTCGTCATCAGCTGCGGGCTTCCCAACGCTACGCCCATCGAGGTTCTGCCCGCGGACCTGGTGGCAATACTGCCGTGGGCGGCCGAACACCGACTCGTCGGACTCCTCCACGAGGCAGCGACGCAACTCGATGCGACGGTGCCGACCGAGATCGCCGATGCACACCTGGCGATGCTTCGCCACGCTGTCGGCGTCGAGGTCGAAGCGTGTCGGGCCGTCAGCGCGCTGCGCGAGGTCGGCGTCGACCCAGTCGTCTTCAAAGGCGTGGCGGCTGCGCGCCTCGACTACGACGATCCAGCACTTCGCAGCTTCTACGACGTCGACCTCCTCGTTTCGCGAGCGGAGCTCACTCGGGCGGTGCGGCAACTCGAGCGGGCAGGACGGACTCGCATCGAATCGAAGCTCGGTCGGAAGTGGGAAGAGGGCTTTGGCCGAGCGGTCCAGTTCGTCTCGAAGAGTGGCATCGAGCTCGATCTACATGCCTCGCTGGCCGCCGGATACTTCGGAGTCCGGCTCGATCACGGAGCGCTGTTGGAATCGACCACCACATTCGACCTCGGAGGGATCGAGATGCGCTCGTTCGAGGTGGACGCCCGCCTGCTGGCTTCGTCGTACGCCTTGGTGCTCTCCCGCGGCGGAAACCTGCGATTGCTTCGCGATGTTGCCCAGCAGGTCTGCCTGTCGCACGCATCGCCCGAGCGCGCCGCCGCGTTGGCCGGCGACGGAGCTGTCGTCATCTCCCTTGCGTTGCAGATGGTCAATCGGTGGATCGAGCTTCCGCCTGCCGTCAACGAGTGGGCAACAGCGGTGCCCATCTCACGGTCGCAACAACGCGGGCTCGACCTTGCTCAGCAGGCCCATCAGAACGGGTGGCGATCAGACGCACTCGGAGAAATGCTCGGATTGGGCAACCTGGATCGCGTTCGCTACGCGGTCGGCATCGCCGGATCGCGCGTGAAATCGTTGAGGGCACGACGCGCCTGAGTCATCGGCGTCGCTCGCCGCGATGCCAGAAACGCCGCGGCTTCGAAGGAACCGACCGCACGGGTCGGCGACTCGACCCGATTCAGGGAGGTCGTTCCTCCGGTGTGGTGCCGAGCAGTAGGCCGGTGCGCTCGAACTCTGCGAGCTGCTGGTCGATTGCTGCGTCGGCCACCGACTCGTCGACACCCAGTACTGATGTGATGTCCTCGATCAACTCCGACCGTGGGGAGCCGTCGCACGCATCGAAGACGACAGCACTCATCGCCCCGAGCAAGTGAACCTCGCTGCACCGCGGGTCGAAGATGACATACGCGTCGTCAAAGCCAGCAACGAGTGTGTCGGGGTTCCGAAGCGGGAGTAGATCCTCGGTCATCCGGTCGCTCCCCATTTCCGGTACGTCGCGATCAACTCGCTCCAGAACGCGTCCTGGGCATACCGCGCTCGAACCCAGTCGGGCCCTGCAGCGCCGAGTTCCGTGCGACGTTCAGGATCGTCGACGAGCGATCGCACGACGTCGGTGAGGCCTGACCGATCGCCCGATTCGACGAGGACACCACTGACCCCGTCGCCCACGGCATCAGTCGTACCCGTCGCGGCATACGCCACAACAGGCACTGAGGCCGACTGGGCTTGCAACGGCACGTTCGGCAAGCCCTCGCGAGCCGACGGGAAGACCAGCAGGTCGAGTGCCGAGTACAGGACCGACGTATCAGGCACCCAGGGAACTTGGGTGACGTCGTCGCGATCATCGATGCGTTGCTCGGCTTCCGGACCGACCGGGTCGCCGGGCTCGACGTCGCCGACGAGCAGCAGGTGAAGGCCGCGCCGCTCGTTCGTCAACTGCTCGAACACGTCGAGGAGGTCGACGATCCCCTTGTCGCGAGTCAGCCGTCCAATGAAGCCGAGCACGACGGCATTCTGCGGGACACCGAGCTCGGCTCGAGTCGCGTCGCGACTCACCTGATTCGATAGCGCGTAGCGGTCGACATCGATGCCATTGCCAGAACCCACTCCGATGACGACCGGCGGGTGGCGTCGCCCGATACCAGCGGCCCCAGCGGCCTGCCGTGCACTCTCGCTGTTGACGATCACGTTGGTCGCGAGGCCAGCCGCGCCTCGCTCGAGGAGAATGAGCAGGCGCCGACGCCAGCCCGTTGTTGTCTCGAAGCGAAGACCGCGTAGGTGGTACACCCGAACCGGAACGCGGCACCAGCGTGCTGCGGCCATACCGAGGAGCCCGGCCTTTGGTGTTGAGGCATTCACGATGTCGGGTTCGACCTCACGGATCAGCCGGATCGTTGCCCGGAGAGCTCGGAGATCAGCGAGTGGCGACGGTTGACGTCGGAACGGGACATGGTGGATTTCCGCGGCCTCGTCCCACCCCTGCCCGCGCACG